>JAJYGB010000643.1 GCA_021785235.1 Bacteroidota bacterium | reverse complement strand
GCAGAAGAGAAAAAGGCGCGACTTGTCGAAGTAGTTGTATGGATTTGCCATTATTAGAATTTCGCTGAGGAACGAGCCGATCGAATAGCCGAAGAGATCGATCGTGGCGTCGGCCCTGATGTGTGGATTTAGTCCCTTTCTGATTTCCGAGATAAAGCTGACGATATCGTCGAACGTCTGAAGCCCAGACCAGAAAAAACGTTGCGGTATCAACTCGATGCGAGAACTTATTGCGGCGTTTGCGAAGCTTGAATTCATTATTGAAGGGGAATAATTCTTTCGCGCCGTTGCGACGCTATTCATTGTCCGCGATTCGCCCCATGCGGATGGCGCGCGGTTCATATGAAATGCTATCGGAAAGAGAATAGCCGCCTTTCCTGTAAGCTCAACGATGCGCTCGGCCCACGGGAGATATTTGCTCCAGCTTCGCTCGTTCAGCCCGTGAAAAATGAAAACCACTCCAGTCTCAGGATTATCTGACCTCTTCCTGAACAACGTGTAAGTGAAATCCCTGTTCTCAAGCAAGTCGACATCGGCATGTCTAAGCGTTTCGGGGTACGCTTGAAGCTTCCGGCCTAAGACTTCGTTGGTCTTTTCATGGAACGTCGCGCCGTGCTCTTCACATCGGTAGTCACTCGCTCCTGGAAGGATCGTCCAGTATCTTGAATGAAAGGCACATCGATGAATATCGATTTGAGTGTTGGGAGGCCTGATGAAATCAGCATTGGATAGATAAGCGTCCCTGAGTACGATATATTTTTCCCGGTAGTTCATCAGTCGAGCACGATGGAACATGTTAAACCCATCGCGGGAAATAAAAAAGGAAAAAAGGTGAAAAAGATTGAGTCCACTTCTCGGAGAAGTCGCCACGAACTTTGCAAGGTTTCCTGAACGCCGTTCGCGGTACGGCCGATTCGATTTATTGGATGGCGGGCCAATGCATTGCCTTCGCCTCTTTTCTTGAATCAAGCACTTAGATTATCTTACGGCTTAAGCTCCGGCAGTCCGAGAGTTGATGGAACGGCAGGAAGGAACTCGGCTGCGGGAGATGACGTTCGTAAATCAAAATGGTCACTTTCAGAGGTCGGATGAGTTCCTGCATAAGATCATCGCGCAAATTGGATTCATTTTCCGAGATTTTTCTGCTCCTGATTGCCGTCACGCTTCTCATCAATTTCTCCAGGTGCACGGGGCAGGTTCTGCCTTTCAAATCGTACACGACGCGCGAAGGTCTCCTTTCGAATGGAGTCACAACCCTTTTTCAGGATTCTTATGGCTACCTCTGGATAGGGACGACGGACGGGCTGAGCGTCTATAACGGAGAGTCGTTCAAGAATTACACGGTAGTGAACGGATTGGCTTCAAGCTGGGTCAATTGCATCATCGAAGACAACAAAGTCAGGGGAGAGATTTGGATCGCCACGCTTGGCGGAGGAGTGAGCAATTTCTTCAGGGGAACATTCAGGAATTTCGCAGTCGGCAGTAATGCGTGGACAAACAGAGTTAATTCGATTTGCCAGGGTGGTGATGGAACGATTTACTGCGCGACGGATCGGGGAGTGTACGCGCTCGTGAACGGCAAATCTTCGTTGCTTAGCCCGAAAATACCAGCCCGGGGATTCACACAGATCGGATGCTGGGGGGACACACTCTTTCTTCTCGACGACAAAGGAGAGTGTAGCACTTACAATCTGTCGAATGGAGTGTTCGCTCACCTGAAAGACCGGGGGCATGTAAAGACCGATGTGAGCGCTTTTCTGCTGGGTCGAATGCATCATTTGTGGCTGGCATTAATGGATGGCACCATAGAGGATTACTTCACGGGCAAGGCGATGTGTCATGCGACAGGGGAACCCGCAAATTTCCTCCTGGAAGGGAGTGGCGGTATAATCTGGGTCGGGAGCAGTGACGGCCTCTATGATATCGATGAACGTGTATTCGGCAAAGTACCGGTGGTCCACTTCACGAGCGCGAACGGACTTCCCGATGACAAAGTATGGTCAGGATTTGTGGATAGAGAAGGCGAACTTTGGCTTGGTGTCGGCTCCGCGGGGCTCTGCAAGCTCGCGGATGAAAACAGATTCGATTTCGAACAGTCTATTCCGAGTATAGCCATTGATAACTCCCAGGCCGCAGATGACGAGAGAGGACACATTTGGTCAATCGATTCATCCGGAGTTCTTGAGATTTGGCGCTCCGCATCCGGGATGGTCATTAGCAAGTTGCACCACTTCGATGAATTTGGATTGTCACGCCCAGACTATTCGCTCCGTGTTACGAGTGGATCTACTCTCTGGCTTTCCAGTGAGAGCGGCGTTATCCGGCGGTACAGGATAATCTGGAAAGATCGCGGTCCTTCAAGAGTAATCCTCGTGGCAAAATACAGGATATCCCGACCGTTCTCGAACGGCCAATTTCTTACCTTCTACATCGACCGGCAGGAAAGGATATGGTGCAGCCTCAACAAGTTAGGCGTATTGGAGACGGATGCGAAACAGATTAGAGGACGGCGCGTCGTGCATCTGATTCAAAAAGGTCTCCCCGACAATTCAATCCGGGCTATGTTTGAGGACAAAGGCGGAAATATGTGGTTCGGCGGATACATCGGAGGGCTCTCGGAATTTCGTCATCCGTTTCAGAATGACTCTTCTGTTACTGAATACACGACGAGAGACGGGTTGCCTGATAACGCTATCCGAGCGATTACCGAAGACAGCGCCGGTCACCTCTGGATCGGAACACGATTCGGTGGGATAGCAATAATGAAGGACGGAAGGTTTGTAAATATTTCTGCGCGGGACGGTCTGATAAGCAATGGAGTTTGGGCGATCGGAAGAGACGAGAACGGCGGCATGCTTCTTGGCACGCAACTCGGTCTCCAGAGCATAAAGAGACATGGAAAGAGCGGATGGACATTCCGCGATCTTGGCGACAGGAGCCCTGTTTATTCGCTCGGCATAAGCAAAATGGGATTGAGATGGACCTGCACACCGGCGGGAACAACAGTAATAAAGCTGGAACGCAGAAGTACTCCGAGACCGGCTCCATGGGTCCACGTCACTAAATTCCTTGTCAACGGTGAGACTCAAGGGTTCAAGTACGATCCAGCTTTCCCGTACAGCGAGAACACGATGACGTTTGATTTTAATGGAGTCAGTCTGCGAGATGGGAAGGAGCTATCCTACCGATATATGCTCGTCGGAGTAGACAAAAACTGGCGTTACTCTCCCAGCTCCCATGCGGTAACCTACGTCTCGCTCGGGCCGGGTAGCTACAAGTTCAAAGTGAAGGCCGTCGAGCCCTCGGGCCTCGAAAGTGAGAATGCCGCTTCAATTTCCTTCGCCATCGTTCCTCCTTATTGGCAACATTGGTGGTTTTTAGCTCTCGTGGTGGCAGGACTGGTCGCACTAATTTACTCCGCGGCAAGGTACAAACTCGGAAGGGTACTGGAAATCGAGCGGGTACGATCGAGGATCGCTTCCGATCTCCACGACGAAATTGGATCCGGCCTTACGAGGATTGCGATACTCGCTGATTCGGCGTCACATGTAGTAAATACCATGGCACGGGGAGGCGACTCGCCAGTGGATATTGAAGCTTCCGCCCACCGTTCCACAGAACTGGCGAAGAAGATCGGCTCCAACGCGCGTGATCTGATCGACTCGATGAGCGACGTGGTTTGGTCTATCGATCCAAAGTATGATTCGCTGGCTGATTTCATTTTCTATTTTCGCATATATGCAAATGAACTTACAGAGGCGAAGGGGATTGCCCTTGAAATAAGTGCTGACGAGATCGAGAAGCTGAGAATCGGTCCGCAAATAAAGCGGACATTGCAACTTATATCTAAGGAAGCGTTGTCCAACTCCGTTAAGTACTCCGGTTGCAGGAAAATCAAATATCGGCTGACTGTAGCCAACAAACGCATATCGATATCTCTTGAAGACGATGGCTGTGGCTTCGATCCGAACAGCGTAGAGCGCGGCCATGGCCTTAACAACATGGAAAAACATGCGCGTGAAATGCGCGGTGAGCTTTCTATCGACTCATCACCGGGGAACGGGACCAGATTGATATTTTCTTTTCCATATCCCTGAATGAACTGCCCAAATGATTAGTTGTAATTTGTAGCTGAACCCGACTAGATTCTGCAACGAGGAAGCAATTTGATGTCAGAACAAAGAAAGATAAACGCCGCGATTCTCGATGACGACAGGGAATATCGTGCTCTACTTGCAGATTTTCTCAACGCGACGGAAGGATTCAGTTGCGTTGGGACTTACAAGAGCTGCGACGAGGCTGTAAAGAATATTGAGTCCGATTTGCCAGATATTCTTCTGCTTGATATTGAAATGCCTGTAAGGTCAGGTATCGAGGCCTTGAGGATCATAAAGTTTCACTACCCAACTGTGAAAGTCCTCATGCTTACCGTCTACAGCGATAACGAAAAAATATTTGAATCCTTGCGATGCGGAGCGGTCGGATACCTTTTGAAGAAAAGCCCGAACGAAAAGGTACTGGAGGCGATCCGCGACGCGTTTGAAGGTGGGGCTCCTTTCTCGGGCGAGGTGGCACAGAAGGTTCTCCGCTATTTTCAAAACCCCGCGAGCCAGTCGCAGTTTTCTGAACTCTCCGGGCGTGAGAGACAGGTGCTCGAAGAACTCATCGAGGGGCACGGCACAAAGGCCATCGCCGAAAGGCTCTTCGTTTCGACCCACACCGTAAGGTTTCACTTGCATAACATCTACGTCAAGCTGCATGTCAACTGCAGGGCCGAGGCGATTGCGAAGGCCTTGAAAAACAGGATCGGCTGATACTCTGATCCACAGGGCGCAGTTCTCCCTAAGCTGAAACGCCATGCTGGATGACAATCCATCCAATGGTATCCCCGTCACAGACTTTCAAATCTAATCAATTGATTAGTTGCCGGTAGATTGCACCACGGATATTTTCTTGCTGACAGAGAGAAATTAAATGGTGCTATCATGAGAAGCCGATTGTTGTTCGCGGCAGTCCTGCTCTTGGCAAATGCAGCGTCAGGGCAATCGCTCCAGCGGAACCTTTATATGACCAATGGAAGCGTGAAAGCGATGGCGATTTCAGGCAACACGCTTTATATCGGCGGTCTTTTTACGTACGTCGGGCCGCCGACCGGAAGTGGCGTCGCCCTCGATACGGCTACAGGAATCTACGAGCCGAGTATGCCGTTCGTCAATGGTACGGTATGGAGTTCCATCCCTGATGGCTCGGGTGGATGGTACATTGGCGGAGAGTTTACATCCGTCGGCGGCATTCCTCAAAATCACATTGCCCACATTGAAGCTGACCATGTCGTCGATCCTGATTTCAATGCCGCTGCAAACGGAACTGTCGTGATACTCGTGATGAGTGGCCAGGTCCTGTATGCAGCAGGTTACTTCTCGAGTATTGGCGACAGCAGCAGAAAGTATATCGCTGCCCTTAACCCGTTGACAGGAACCGCCACAACATTCAATCCTAATCCTAACGGGATCGTTACGGCGGTCGCCGCTTCAGGTTCTGTAGTTTACGTAGGGGGCCAGTTTTCAACAATCGGGGACAGCGCGAGGTCCAACATCGCGGCGTTAGACCATTTGACCGGATTGGCAACGGGCTGGTACCCGAAACCCAATTCGCCAGTAACCGCGATAGCTCTTTCAGGTTCGTCCGTTTACATAGGGGGAGGCTTCACGAATGTCTCAGACAGCACGCGGTGGGGAATTGCGGCCATCGATTCATCCACTGGAGTGCCGACTGCGTGGAATGCCGGTTACGTCAATGGTCTGCCTGCGAGCGTGAACATCATAGTCATTTCAGATTCTGTGATATATGCCGCGGGAAGTTACATCAGTAGGATGGGGCAGAACCTCGTGGCACTCGACGCGACCACCGCCAATCCTCTTGCGTTCGATCCCATTCCTAACGGAGGCGTGTCGGCGATCGCCGTGTCGGATTCGGTAATTTATGTCGGTGGGAATTTCACGACAATCGGGGGAAAGTCCAGGAATGAGCTCGCCGCCCTGGATCCCGCTACCGGCGACGCGCTTTCATGGGACACAAGCGTCCAGCCAAACAACACTGTCTGGACGATTTCATTCGGCGAAACGGGAATATTTGTCGGAGGCAGTTTCGCGAGCGTGAACGGTGTGAGCCGAAGCGATCTTGCCGCCCTTGATTTGACAACCGGCAGAGCGACAAGCTGGGACCCGGAGCCGGGGAATGAAGTTGATGCCATGGCCCTGGCTGGATCAAACCTGTACGTCGGCGGATATTTTCAATGGGTTGGAGATTCGATCCGCGATTATCTTGCCGCGATCGATACTTCAACGGGTCTTCCGACTTCCTGGAATCCGAATGCAAACTACCAGGTATATGCGCTAGGCGCATTTGGATCCTCGATATATGTCGGGGGAGCTTTTTCGACAATCGGAGATTCCTCAAGGGATAATATCGCAGCCATAAATACTTCAACTGGACTGGCGACGTCATGGAATCCGGCCGTTGACGGGTACGTGTCGACGCTTTGTTTCTCCGGTCCGTACGTTTATGCGGGCGGCAATTTCTACCATGCCGGCGATTCCGCAAGGCAATATCTGGCCGCGATAGACACATCAAGTGGGATTGCCTCTGGCTGGAACCCCAATCCGAACGGACACGTGGACGCAATTACAGCGTTCGGTCCTTCAATTTACATCGGCGGCGAGTTTTCGGTTATCAGTGATTCGATGAGAAACCGTATCGCAGCGCTGGAGCCCTCAGCATCTGCCCCTACTCCTTGGAACCCGGACGCCGACGGTACGGTCGATGCAATGGCTATTTTCGATTCCGTTCTCTACGCTGGCGGCGATTTCCAGAACATCGGCGGGCAGCCAAGGAATTCCATAGCGGGATTGCTTCTGAGCGACGGAACAGCAACCTCATGGAACCCGGATATCCAGCCCGGCGGGGTTTCGGTTATAGCTCCTTCGACATCGAATGGAAAGGTATATGTCGGCGGCTACTTCTCGTCTGTCGAGGGGTCACCATGGTATAGTCTTGTCGGAATCACCGATAGCAATATCGTTCCCACTGGCATCAAGGTTGAACCGCGCGCTGTGCCGGAAGTCTTCCAGCTGCTTCAAAATTTTCCTAATCCATTCAACCCCACTACGCGCATCGAATATCGGATCACAAATTTTGGGTTTGTCTCATTGAAAGTGTATGACGTCCTCGGCAGGAAGGTGGCCACGCTGGTCGACGATAAGGAAAGTCCCGGAAATCATTTCGTCACTTTCAACGGTAGCCGTCTAGCAAGTGGAGTGTATTTCTATCGCCTCGATGTCCTTCAGGATGACGGGAAGCGCCTTATTTCAGTGAAGAAGCTGGTCTTAATTAAGTGACATTCGGATGATGATGGAGAGAACATGCCATTTAAGATTAGAGTAGGAGTTGTTTCAATTTTCGCGCTCGGATTCATTCTTCCCCTTTATGCCCAGACGAGCATGCTCGACAAAACTTTCGGCGCGAATGGAAGGGCAGTGACGTTTATCGCGGGTGGGGACAGTACGCAGGACGAAGGATATGCGGCCGCGATCCAATTGGACGGAAAGATCGTCGTAGCAGGCTTGTCAATCGATTCCTTGGCGCGTGATGCGTTTGCCGTCGCGCGGTTCAACACGAACGGAACTTTAGACAACACGTTCGGATCCGGCGGCACCGTCAGGACTTTTATAGCTGGTGGGGATAGCAGCGATGATGAGGGGTATGCCGTCGCCATCCAGCAGGACGGCAAGATAGTAGCGGCCGGATATTCCAAAGACACTGTGGGCGGTGTTTCACATTTCGCGTTCGCTCTCTCGCGGTACGACACGAACGGGAAATTGGACAATGCTTTCGGCAGTGGCGGAACCGTACGAACTTTTATCAGCGGTGGCGGCCTTTTCGATGAAGGGGAATCGATTGCCATTCAACCAGATGGGAAGATCGTGGTCGCCGGGATTTCGAGGCCAACCGTCTATTCAAGCGGAAACGCCATCGCGAGTGGGTATGATTGCGGCATCGCAAGATTCAATCCGGACGGGACGCTTGATGATACTTTCGGCAGAAAGGGCTCGGTCCAGGTTACATCCATCGGGGGAATTCCGCTCCTTGACAATTCACTCGTTCTTCAGCCTGACGGGAAAATCGTAGTTGCTGGTACATCGATTGACAATGCTACTGGTTATCTCTACTTCTCTGCAGCACGGCTCAATCAGGATGGATCCATCGACACCACATTCGGGAATGGTGGTGTGGCGGCGGTGTCGATATCAAGCGGGAATGAAACTGGGGATGAATGTTATGGAATCGCCGTTCAGCCCGACGGGAAAATCATATTAGTGGGCACATCGTATGATTCAACGAACCATGGTGCCTTCGGGATCGCTCGGCTGGATTCGGACGGTGCATTAGATAACAGCTTCGGAGTTGGCGGATCTGAGAGGATATTCATAGCGGGCGCCGACAGCCTTACCAACATAGCATACTCAGCGGCCGTCCAGCAGGACGGAAAGATTGTAGTGGCGGGTAAGTCTGGTTTCCTGGGACCTGCTTTTTCAGTGGTGCGGCTGAATCCGGACGGCACGGTAGACAATACATTCGGTATAAATGGGAGCGCGTATGCCGATTCGTTTAGCACGGATGTGGACGTGGATGATGAGGCGCACGCCGTCCTTGTTCAGCCTGACGGGAAGATCGTGGCTGCTGGTTTTTCGCAAACAACGTTCGGACCTGCTGAGTTCGCGGTCGCCCGCTTCATGCATTCGAACGTGACGGGAATCATGAACAATAAAATCACTCCGAAGTCATTCGTTCTCTACCAGAATTATCCGAACCCATTCAATCCTACCACGAAAATCGATTTCCAAATGTCGGAGCCCGGATTCGTCACATTGGAGGTGTATGATGTCCTCGGTAGGAAAGTGACAACGCTTGTGAATAGGAGAGAGAGTGTAGGCGACCACGTGGTCGCGTTCGATGGAAGCGAACTCGCCAGCGGAGTCTACTACTACAGACTTGTCGCTGGAAATGGCTTGAGCGTGAAGAAAATGATCCTGTTGAAGTGAGTAATGCCCAAGAAGTCGCTCATGCTGGTCCTGATTGGGAGCCTGCTCAAAATGCGTTTCGAGGGATGAATGATTTACCGGCTTGCAATCGGAGTAGATGATAGAAAAGAAGTGAGAGCCCCGAAATGACAATCAAGAAGACGCTAAAAACTTTACGTGGCTGGAGCGGTTTGACTCTACTGTTCGCGGCTATGTCCATACACACCACGACAACGGCTCCGGTTGACGCACAGAGTCAGGCGTGGAAAATGATCACGGTCCCGAACTTCAGCAACATTAGCTCGATAGCTATCGATTCTGAAGGCATCATATTCGCCGGTCAGCGTGACGGATATATCCTGCTCTCAAGAGACAGCGGCAGCAGTTGGCAGCAGGCGAGCGACAGCGGCTTCGCGTTCAAGGGAATTGGAGGCTTGATTGTAGACTCGACCGGCAATCTTCTGGCCGGAACCGGCGCCGGTTTCTTCGTTTCAACAGATTACGGTTCACACTGGACGCAGCGGGACAACGGGCTCAGCTTCTCTACCTACTCCGATTTCTATGCGCTCGGGAGCGACTCGGCATACATCTTCGCGAGTACGAGCTCCGGACTTTTCCGCTCATCCGACAAAGGGAACAAATGGTCCCAGATCAACGGGACCTAC
>JAJYGB010000468.1 GCA_021785235.1 Bacteroidota bacterium | reverse complement strand
CAGGAAGACCATCGAGATTCCGAAAAGCTGGGTCGACTCGACGCTGGTAATTCACCTCGGACCGGTTGACGACATGGACGAGACGTGGGTGAACGGAGTGAAGGTCGGCGGACTTCTTGGCGGCGGTTTCTGGGCGACCCCCAGAGTTTACACCGTTCCCGGTGGCATTGTGAAAGATACCAGCCTGACGATAGCGGTTAGAGTAATTGACACCGGTGGGGGCGGCGGTATTTGGGGCAACGGAGTTAAGATGCAGATCAGCCCCGAAACCGATACGTTGCAGGCAATTCCGCTATCGGGAGAGTGGAAGTATCTCCCTGTCGCGGAATACATGAACAGCAAGTTTTACGTCTATGGCGTGAATGGCGAGCCGTTTTATTCCCGGCCGAAGATCGCTTTGAGCGTCGGTCCCAACACGCCGACTATGCTTTTCAACGGGATGATCGCTCCGCTCATACCTTACCATCTGAAAGGAATTCTGTGGTACCAGGGCGAATCAAATTCAGATCTTCCGAGCGACTACAATAATTACAAATATCTTTTCCCGCTTCTGATAAAGAACTGGAGAGCCGACTGGAAAGAGGGGAGCCTTCCGTTTTATTGGGTCCAGATCGCACCGTGGCCGTACGGCGCAAAGTCCAAGTCATATATGATCCGAGACGCGCAGCGGTTGACGATGTCGGTACCGAACACCGGTATGGCGGTCACGCTCGACATCAGCAGCCTTACCACGATTCATCCGCCCGACAAGCAGGACGTCGGACTTCGTCTCGCTCTCTGGGCGCTCGCGAAGAATTACGGCAAACACGTGATCTACTCCGGCCCCATCTACAAATCCATGAAGGTGAGGAACGGCAAGGCGATGATCTCGTTCGAGTACGCTGACGGCGGATTGGTAATGAAGCCGCTGAACGGCGAGACGAATTTCGTCATCGCCGGAAAAGACAGCAACTTCGTGAAAGCCGAAGTGAAAGTTGTCGGCAAGACACTCGTTGTCTACAGCCCCGAAGTAAAGCGTCCAGTCGCGGTACGATACACGTGGGGCAATGCCGAGGAAGCGACGCTCTTCAATAAGGCGGGACTTCCGGCCTCGACGTTCAGAACGGACAACTGGCCTCAGTAAAGTAAGGACGTTTGGATTGAGAAGGAATCTGAAACACATAGGCACATTAGAGCACATAGACTGATTTCCTGTGTAACCTATGTGCCTTTGTGGTAAATTGATTCGTCCGGTCCGCCGGAATGCCCGCCCAAAAAAGGAAATCGCATGAATAAGCTACTGCAATTTTGCTCCGTACTAACCATTAGTTTAATCCCGGCAAGCGCCTTCTCACAAGGCACAATAACAAGACCGCCGGCAGTGCCGCTTATAACCGCCGACCCGTACTTCAGCATCTGGTCATTTGCGAACAAGCCGGCTGATGACTTCACGCGGCATTGGACCGGCAAAACGATGGGCATCTTCCTGATGGTGAAGATCGACGGCAAAACGTACAGGGTCGTCGGCGGGAGCGAAAGGCAGCTGCCGTCGATGGATCTCAAGCAAACGGTCGTCGATCCCACGCAGACTATATATGTATTCGACGGGGCTGGCGTCGAATTGAGGCTCACGTTCACCACGCCTCTCCTTCCTGACTCGCTCGACCTCATTTCCGAAGACGCGTCTTACATCAGCTGGCAGGTAAAATCGATCGACGGAAAACTCCATCAGGTTTCCATTTACTTCGACGGCGACGGCGAGTTCTGTGTCAACACACCCGACCAGCGAATAGTGTGGGGAAGGCTGAAGCTTCCCGGCGTCGACGTGATGAAGATGGGTTCGCAGATGCAGCCGGTTCTGGAAAAGAAAGGAGACGATCTCCGGATTGACTGGGGATACGTTTACTTCTGTTCGCCGCGCGGGCAGGATGGCATGAGTGTTATCGCGCCGGCCGACGAGGCGCGGGATGCGTTCATGCAAAGCGACACGCTGCCGGCATCCGACGATTTCAATATGCCGAGGCAGGCGAGCGACGGATGGCCCGTCTGTGCCTACGTGTTCAACCTTGGAGAAGTTGGGGCTCAAGCGAAGGAAAGATATGTCCTCGTCGCGTACGATGAAATATATTCCATAGAATATTTCCATCGCGAGCTGTCGGCATACTGGAAACGGAACGGAGCCTCTATCGAAGGCATGATAACCGAAAGAGTCGGCGAGTACGGGAAACTGATGAGAGAGTGCAAAGGATTCGACAGCAGCCTTGTGGCGAAGCTCGCGGAAAAAGGGGGAAAAGATTACGCTTCGATCTGCGCGCTGGCGTACAGGCAGGTCTTCGCGGCTCATAAGCTCGTCGCGGACATTGACGGGACTCCGATGCTCTTCCCGAAGGAAGACTTCAGCAACGGCTGCATCAGTACGGTCGACGTGATCTATCCTTCCGCTCCGTTCTTCATGTACTTCAACAACGACCTGCTGAAGGCGATTCTCACTCCCGTCTTCAAATATTCCGAAATGCCGAGATGGAAGTTTCCCTTCGCGCCGCACGACCTGGGGACTTACCCAAAAGCCAATGGACAGGTCTACGGCGGCGGCGAGAAGAGTGCCGTCGACCAGATGCCCGTCGAGGAATCGGGCAATATGATCATACTTACTTATGCTGTCTGCCGGAACGATCATAACGCCGATTACGCGATGAAGTATTGGAACAGCCTCGAGAAATGGGCGAGCTACCTGAAGCAGGAGGGACTCGACCCGGCCAACCAGCTATGCACAGACGATTTCACTGGACACCTTGCCCATAACGCGAACCTATCGGTGAAGGCTATTGTCGCGCTCGGTTGTTTCTCGAAAATCTGCGAGATGGCGGGCAAACCTGAGCTGGCCAAAGAATACTGGACGCTCGCCAGCGGTTACGCGAAGAAGTGGGCGGTGATGGATATCGACAATGACCATTACAAATTAGCGTTCGATAAACCCGGCACCTGGAGCATGAAATACAACATGGTGTGGGACAAGCTGTTCAACCTGGATCTCTTTTCACCGGATGTTATGAAGAGAGAACTGAGTTTCTACAAGACGAAGCTCAACAAGTACGGGCTGCCGCTCGACAACCGGGCCGCGTTCACGAAGCCGGAGTGGATGACGTGGGTGGCGACGATGTATCCCGATAAGAAAGACTTTGAGACTTACATGCACTCGATCGTCGCGTATCTGAACGACACACCGGACAGGGTTCCCTTCAGCGACTGGTATGATACCAAGACCGCCCGCCAGGACGGATTCCAGGCAAGAAGTGTCGTCGGCGGAATATTCATTAAATTGCTGGATAAATGAACCAGACACGATATGTCGGGTGGATCGAGCGGCGATCACAATTTCAATCTCTTGCGGCTACTCTTCCACTCTGTCGGTACACACCTTCGCGATGAGGTAAATACCCCCGTATCCACGGGTTCCGGCGATGTAAAAGACGAGATAAAGTTGTAGCTTCAGAGAACGCGGTACCGATCTTTAATAAAACTATGTCAGGGAGTCCCGGGCCTTTCAAGCTCCTATTGTGAGCGGTCATCAATATGGTCGACGAGGATCAGTACACCGCAGGGAGATGGTCCGACGTTATGAAAGACTTATCGCTCGAGTGCCCGTCAATTTCATAAGATGTGCAACCCGGCCCCTTCAACTTATAACAAGCGTGAGGATATCATGAGCTCATTGAAAATCATCGGCGAAAAACCAATTCCGAACATTCCGTGGGAAGAGAAGCCATCGGGATATAACAAGCCTCTATGGCGCTATTCGAAAAACCCGGTGATACCGAGGGATCTTCTCCCCACTTCGAACAGTATCTTCAACAGCGCCGTCGTCGCGCGCAACGGGGAGTTCGCGGGCGTATTCAGGTGTGACAACTGGGCGAGGCAGATGAGACTCCACCGCGGCTTCAGCAAGGACGGGCTCAGCTGGAAGCTCGACCCGGAGCCGTTGAAGTTCGAGTGCGAAGACGAAGAGGTAGGCAAATTCGTTTACGGCTACGACCCCCGCGTGGTGTGGATCGAGGACAGATACTACGTAACATGGTGCAATTACTATCATGGACCCACGATAGGAATCGGCTGGACGAAGGATTTCGAGAAATTCCACCAGCTCGAGAACGCGCTGCTACCTTACAACAGGAATGGAGTGTTGTTTCCCAGAAAGATAAACGGGAAATATGCTCTGCTGTCGAGGCCGTCCGACAGGGGACACACGCCCTTCGGCGACATATTCCTGAGTGAAAGCCCGGATCTTACTTACTGGGGCAAGCACAGATTTGTTATGGGGACGGTCGGCGACTCGTGGCAATATACGAAGATCGGGAGCGGGCCTATTCCTATCGAAACCTCCGAGGGATGGCTTCTCATATATCACGGTGTCCTTCAGTCGTGCAACGGTTTTGTTTACAGTGCCGGCGCGGTTCTGCTCGACCTCGACAAGCCCTGGAAGGTGATTGTCCGTGGCGAGCCGTATCTGCTTTCGCCTCAGAAGCCGTATGAATGCATGGGGGACGTTCCCAATGTGGTGTTCCCATGCGCCATGTTGTGCGACGCGCCGACGGGGAGGCTGGCGATTTATTACGGTGCCGCAGACACGGTCACCGGGATGGCATTCGGAAAGGTCGACGAGATCGTGGATTTCATAAAGAGACACCCGCAGCGCTAGAAGCAGATAGAAACAGACGGGTCTGAGTTGTCACCCCGGCGAAGAAATGGATGAAGAGATATTCCGTCCCTACGGGACGGCATTGTTCTCCGGTTAGATTTCAAAAAATATTGCGTGCCTAACGGCACGCTGTAACCTCGGGCTCTCATCAAATTGCCCCTGTCCCGTTAGGACTACGACCTCGTAGAGGGACACGATATTTGTGGATGGGAAAACAGATAAATGGTTCCGTCCCTACGGGACGGGTTGTCCATTTTGTTGGTGCTTTTACAAATATTGCGTGCCAGAAGGCACGCGGTAAACTCGGGTTCGCATGAGATTCCCCATGTCCCGTTAGGTCTACGACCTCGTAGAGGGACAGGATATTCGTAAAAGGAAAATGAGATGAGCGATTTCGTCCCGTAGGGACGCAATATTTCGTTAGCATTGGCAAAAGTGGATAATCATACATATTTTAGGACAATTGTGGCTGTTCCGCGTCCGCGGTGTCGCTCCGCGGCATGTTTGCGTTCGAATGAAAACAGGGCTCAGGTATGCAGTTTGGTCACTTCGACGATTATCAAAAAGAACATGTGATCACCCGTCCTGATGTGCCGGGTTTACCGAGGAACGATGAAGGCATCGGGAGGAATTCGCCGCGGACCGGATACGCGGGATCCGATGAAGTCGCAAAGAGGGCGATGGAACTCCAGGCTAATCGAAATTCACCTTACGGCGAACCTAATTCCTTAGGCATGTGGATAACACCTTCGCGGTTCGCGTCGTGATGGGACGTTGGAAGAATGAATTCATAGTTTATGCAGATGAGCCGGGTCTCGTGACCTTGTCTTAACTCAAAGGAGCTGTTATGACCGCAGAGAACACAAAGCTGTCGTTCTGGGAAAAAGCCGGTTACGGATGCGGGGACTTCGCGTCTGTGCTTTTTTGGCAGACGATTATGGTTTATCTCCTCTTTTTCTACACTGATGTATTCGGCCTGGCTGCGGCCGCCGCTGGAACGATGACCGCGATCTCCAGGGCGCTGGACGCGTTCTTCGACGTAGGCATCGGCATGACTGCCGATCGCACCAGAACGAAATGGGGTAAGTTCAGGCCGTACCTGATCTGGATGGCGCTGCCGCTCGCGGTCACCGCCGTTCTCGCTTTTTCGACACCTAATTTTTCGCCGGGCGGTAAACTTGTCTACGCTTACGTAACCTTCATCGCGTTCATGTTCTTCTATTCCGCGATAAATATTCCTTACACCTCCCTTCTCGGCGTGATAAGCAGCGAACCCAACGAAAGGACGAGCGCTTCGTCTTTCAAATTTGTCGGCGCTTACTCGGCCGGGATAATCGTCTCCGCGACAGCGCTCCCGCTCGCTGAATACTTCGGCGGGGGAAGCAGTGCGAAGGGATGGCAAACCACGATGTCGCTTTATGCCGTCGTCGCAATCATCTTCTTCGTGATCACGTTCCTCTCAACTCACGAGCGCATACAACCCATTGCCAAGGAAAGAACGTCGATAAAGAACGACCTGAAAGACATATCGAAGAATATTCCATGGGTTGTCCTCTTCTCGGTTACGATCCTCCTCATTCTTTTCGTCTGCATAAGGCTCAGCATAACGGTCCACTACTTCAAGTACTATATCGGTACTCAGCAGATCTCTTTCTTTGGCACGATGCACAGTTTCGATTTCGAATGGTTGGCGTCCGCATTCAACGTGGCCGGCCAGGCAGCCTCGTTGCTCGGAGTCGTACTGGTCCCCTGGTTTTCCCGTTTGCTCGGGCGAAAGATGGCCGTGATCGTCCTCTTTACCACGGCGATAGTCTCCACAGCTTTGTTCTTCGTCCTGAGACCGGGCGACCTGGTCTGGATATTCGGACTTCAGGTTCTGAGTTCGGTGTCGGCCGGACCGATTTCCGCCCTGCTCTGGGCGATGTATGCCGATACTGCCGATTACTCTGAGTGGAAGACGGGGAGAAGAGCGACGGGGCTTGTTTACTCGGCTTCCATCATGTCGAACAAGCTGGGCTGGGCCCTCGGGACGATGGTCGCCGGCGGAATACTCGCTATGACCGGTTTCCAGGCGAATGTAGTTCAAAACATCCAGGTCCTGAACGGGCTGAAGTCGATGATGAGTATAATACCCGCTGTCCCTGGCGTAATTGCGCTCCTGTTGCTTATCTTCTTTTACAAGCTGGATGAACCGACGATGAACAAAATCAAGGAAGAGATCGGCGCGCGCCGTGAAGCAGCCGGAATTTTGGAAGGCCGTTAAAGAGGAATTTTGAATTCTCAATTTTAAATTTTGAATTGAGAATTGTGCGCACCCAGTGCAGATCTCTGCTCGGAACAATGCGATCGTATTAAAACATGGACTCCGGATTTTTAATATAGAATTAAGAATTCAAAATTGAGAATTTGTTATGCAGTACGGTGAATTTGACGACAAGAACAAAGAGTACGTAATCACCCGCCCGGACACGCCGAAACCGTGGAGCAACTACCTCGGCTCGACCGAATACGGCGCCATAATGACCAACAATGCCGGCGGCTACAGTTTCTACAAGTCGGGCGGGATGGGACGCTTTGTCCGCTTCAGGTTCAACTCGATCCCCGCCGACCAGCCGGGTAGGTACATCTACTTCCACGACCACGGCGCGAGGGATTTCTGGTCCGCCTCCTGGCAGCCTGTCGGAAAGCGCCTGGGCAAATATAAGTCGATCTGCCGCCACGGCACCGCGTACACCGTGATCGAGTCCCAGTACAGCGGCATCAAGTCGGAAGTGACTTACTTTGTACCGCTGGGGCGAACGTTCGAAATCTGGAAAGTGAAGGTAACGAACACTTCCAAGAAGAAGCGCACCCTCAGCGCGTTTACCTATCTCGAATACGCCAGTAACTGGAACGCGATAGATGACTTGTTGAACATACAGTATGTTCAGTACATCGCGCAGATGAAAGTTGTCGACGGCATCATCGACCACGGTACCAACCTGAGCATTCCTCCACAGCCCGACAATTTCAAAGAGAAGGATCAGGCACGCCACACCTTCCAGGCGATTGCCGGCGCCAAAGTAATAGGCTTCGATACAGACCGGGAGGCGTTCCTCGGACCTTATAGGACCTACGCGAATCCGATAGCGGTCGATAGCGGAAAGTGTTCCGGCAGCCTGGCGTACGGCGATAACCCGTGCGGCGCGCTGCAGGTGAAGTTCACTCTCTCTCCCGGACAATCGAAAGAGTTTTTAGTCATTGCTGGCATAGGGAGCGCGGAGGAAGAGGGGAAACACGCGGTGGAGGAATTCAGCGATATCACCAGTGCCGACGAGGAACTCGAGAAGTTGAAAACATTCTGGCACGAGAAACTCGAGAAATTTTCCGCGCATACTCCCGACCCGGAGCTTAACGCCACCGTGAACACCTGGGGCATTTATAACTCGCTCATCACCTACGCGTGGTCGCGCTCTGCAAGCCTCATCTATTCCGGCATCGACCGCGACGGCCTCGGTTACCGCGACACGATGCAGGATTTCGTTGGCGTGGTGCACGCCATTCCGGATGAAGTAAGGAAGAGGCTCGAGCTCATGATCACCGGCCAGGTCTCGACGGGCGGAGCGATGCCGGTGATTCTCCCTTTCAGCCATACACCGGGGAAGGAGACTGCACCTAAGGAAGACGAATACCGTTCCGACGACGCTCTGTGGATGTTTGACGCGATCCCCGCATATGTCAATGAGACCGGTGACGTGCCTTTTTACCATAAAGTTCTGCCGTTCGCGGACAAGGGCGAAGAGTCGGTCTTCGGACACATGAAGCGCGCTATTCAGTTCAACCTCAGCAGGTCGGGTGCGCACGGCTTGCCGAGCGGACTGCAGGCGGACTGGAACGACACTCTACGCTTCGGCAGGAAAGGCGAATCTATCTTCGTTTCTATGCAGCTCCGACACGCGCTTAAGGTCTATGTCGACGTGGCGCTCATCCTCCGCAGGGCGGACGAATCGTCCTGGGCCAAGCTGACCCTCGAGCGGCTCGATAGCAACATAAAACGGTATTCGTGGGACGGTGAATGGTTCATGCGCGGGTACAGGAACGACGGACTGAAGTTGGGCTCGAAGGAGTGTGCGGAGGGACAGATATTCCTCAATCCGCAGACATGGGCGGTGATATCCGGCCTCGCGACCAGGGACCAGGCGGAAACCGCGATGGAGCAGGTGCACAAACGTCTCGCCACAAAATACGGACTCGCCCTTTGCGACCCTCCTTTTGTGAAGACAGACCATAAAATTGTACGGGCATCTTTCTTCAACCCCGGCCTGAAAGAGAATGCCGGTATTTTCATTCACACACAGGGCTGGGCCGTTATGGCGGAGGCAATTCTCGGGCATGGGGAACAGGCCTACGAATACTTGCGTGCGTATTTGCCGGCGGCCTACAACAAGAAGGCGGAAGTCCGCGAGATAGAACCTTATGTTGTGTGCCAGTCTACTCACGCGAAACAGAGTCCGAAGCACGGCGCCTCCCGCATTCCGTGGCTTTCCGGCTCGGCTGCGTGGACCTATCATGCCATCACTCAATATGTTCTTGGAATCAGGCCGGAGGTAAACGGCGTCCGGATCGATCCTTGCATACCGTCGAAGTGGAAATCGTTCAGCGTCAGGCGCGTATTCCGCGGAAACGTCCTTGATATACGGGTTGATAACCCGAAGAGTGTCGAGAAAGGTGTAAAGAAAGTCGTGATTAACGGTGAGACGATTGATGGGAATCTGATTCCCATGTCAAAGATGTCGGCAGAAAATGAAATCCAAGTGACGATGGGTTAAAGACTAGTAGTCCTTTCCCAGGGTGCCGGATTCGGGCAGGTCGGCGCCGGATTTCAACTTGTTGTAATTTGTTTTCCGCAGTCAGGAGGGATTAGAATGAAAAGGCATCTCACATCAATTTTGTTCACTCTATTTTTCCTCGTGTATGCTCAGTGCACGTTCGCGCAGGATTCTCCCCAGAAGGGCCGGGCGAATGGATATGATTGGCGCGGTGGAGGGCGCCTCGCACCCCCGGTCTGGGCAAAAAGCGCCAAGCTCCTTCCGCTCA
>JAJYGB010000066.1:8853-9796 GCA_021785235.1 Bacteroidota bacterium | reverse complement strand
TTCTTCGTGGAAACAAAGATGCTTCCCGACCTGCCGGTGATCATGACCCTGTAATAATAGATTCCGCTCGGCATGCTCGAGAAATCCAGCTGGGTCTCAAACGTGCCCGCCTCCTTCTGAAAGCTCTGACCGCTGACCTTCATTCCGAGGACGTTGTAGACCTCGAGTCGTACGTTCGACTGTTCCTTCAGATCAAAACGAATGGTCGTGGTCGGATTGAACGGGTTCGGGTAGTTCTGGTAGACGGCGAATTCCTTCGGAGCGGTCACCTCCACCTGGAGAAGGCCGCCGACCTGTTGCGACAGTCCGTCGTTACCCACAGCATCGATCTTGTAGAAGTACATCTTCCCGGAGGACACTCTAGGATCGACGAAAATGTACGATCCGCCGTGCGTGGCGGTGCCCGCCGCCTTCAGTGCTGCGTTCGACGTGTAACTCGAAGCGAGATCGAAGGGACCGGCCTTCGATGTCGCGCGGAGAATGTTGAAGCCGGCGATGTTGATCTCAGTGGCGGTTGAGAAAACGAGCCTGACTTTTCCAGCGTCAATAGATGCACTCAAGCTCTTCATCGTCACGGGAAGGGGCGTATCTGACGTGCCGGAGAGGACAAAATCGGAGAATGAGGTGAGTCCGGAAACATCCGCAGTATTTGCAGTTGTGTTGATCGAAGTGGCAAGCGGATGCCACTGAGCACCGTCCCACTGGAAAACCATGAGAGCACTCTCGGTCGCACCCGCACTCGCTACATCCGCATCAGAGTAACTGAATGAGACATCTGCCGAAAAAGCGGTGATCCCCGATCCTTTTGCCACCTTGAAATATCGGTTGAGCACCTGATTGCTGCCGAGAGGTCCACCCGGAGGAGTTGAACTCTTATCAACGGCACTGATCGTCACATTGTCCGAACCCGTAAGGGAGTTGAAGTTGAGAGTCACGGGCAGGT
>JAJYGB010000066.1:0-8843 GCA_021785235.1 Bacteroidota bacterium | reverse complement strand
AATTTGCCTGAACCATGACCCGAGAACCCTGAAGTCACAACGAGGGTGCTGGCGCCGGTGGCAAGTGTGCCGTTAGTGAAGTAAAGCATACTCGCTGTAGTGGACTGGCTTAGCGTCACGCCTGCCGAGTTGTTGATGGTAAGGTTATTGACGGTCGAAGGCATGCCGACGCTCGTCATCTGAGCGCTTGTGCCGTCGAAGGTGTAGTTCGCTGCGGAACTGAACGAAACGGAGCTGGCTTGTACGGTTCCGTATACTCCGCCTGTGTCTGCAGTGATGAATGTAGCGCCGGACGCGATGGTGACACCGCCAGTACCGGTGATGATATTTGTGCCTGCGTCAAGAGTATCGTTGACAGTGAGAGTGTTGCCGTTGGTATTGATATTTCCCGTGGTCATCGTCGAGACACCATTGACGGTGACGGAAGTTCCGAGAGTTATGCCAGCAGAATTGTTCATTGTCAAACCGTCATTGAACGTAATAGAGCTTGTTCCCCCGATCGATTGACCGCTTGCTCCATTGAACGTTATTGGTTGACTGGCCGAGGTTGTCCAAGTGCCGTTCACGGTTACATCGCCAGTAATAGTAAGTGAGCCCGTGGACGTGCCGTAGCTCATCGACCCGTCGAACACAATATTCTTCACTGTGTGAGTACCATTTGTAGTCCAGCCGGAGAGGGTCGCTCCCGACTTGACAGTCCATGTGTCGAGGGCAGTGAGAGCACCTGAGCCAAATGCTCCAGAATAAGTCCTGGTTCCGCCGGCGGAGTCTGCTGCAACAACATAATTTCCCCAAGTGCGTCCAGAAACCGTTGGGGTTGAAGTCGCGCCCGCGCGAACATTTAATTCGAACGTGCTCCCCTCATCGAATTTGGAATTCGCCGCCGGAAAGGGTGTGGAGAACGAAGCAGTAGCAACCTGCACGAACTTACCGCCGCTCTTTACCCTTAACGAGTCTGCCGTTCCTTTCCGTTGAAAATAAGTTGAACCGCTAGCGGCATTCGAAGCATTAATGAATACGCCACCCCGGTCAACTGAGAAGTCAAGATTCCCGGCAGTGCTGTCTCCGAACTTGAAACCTGCCACCTTCGCGTTATTACTGAAATACAGGGTAATTGTATTAACATTCCCTGCGTACCCGATTTGAATTGACCTTGCAATTGCTTTGCCTAGCGAGCTGTCAAAAGGTATCGTAACCGTGTAACTTCCGGAGACATTCGTATTGTCCAGAAGTACATCATCTGCGGCGGTAGGGACCGCTCCACCAATCCAGTTTGACGCGCTAGTCCAAAGCCCATCTCCAGCACTTCCTGTCCACGTCTTCTGTGCCCACGCACTCGAAGCTATGAGTGCGACAAAAATAAATGCAGAAACAATACGCATGATTCCCTCCTGAATTTTCTTTCGTTTAAGAAAATAAAGTAGGAGGAATGTTTACGTTTACTCGGACTTGTCCCGCTTTGTTCAGCCAGTCATCGTGCTTCGCGTATGACCCGCAAACATGCCACACCACTTTTTAGCACGCTCATCTGACGGCACTAATTTGGAACTTGTCCGTCGAATTGTCAAGTAAAGTCATGGCCAGGACTGAAGAATGTTTTTCGCTGAGCTGCCGGCAGGCAACCGCGCTATAATCCCCAGGACGCTCGCTCAGCGAGTTGAATTTCGATTTCGTTCCCCGATTTTCAAAGTGAAGGTTTGAAGATGCGTTCCGACGAAAAGATTAGGGTAAGTACCCAGGAGTCCGTGTGCACCCTTACAGAAGCGCAATGCGTCAACAGCGGCAACCGCCGCCTATCCCTTTGCTGAAAGGTGAGGGAGCGGTCGCCTTAATTCTATCTCGGCCTTTCGACCTGCAAACAACAGTTCATTCCACAGTGATCGTTCTCTTAACCCTGATATTGCTCGATGAGGAACCTATCTGAAGCTCGTATTTGCCGGGTTCGACGACATATTCGTTCTTCTTATCGCTGAAATATTTCAGCGATCTGACGGGAAGAGCGATTCTGACCGTTTTCGTCTCACCTTTCCTGATGGACACACGGTCAAATCCTTTCAGAGATCTGATCGGCTGAGGCTCCCTGGAAGTTAAATCTCTGACATACAATTGTACCACTTCGTCACCGTTCCGTTCGCCGGTGTTCTTCACGTTCACCGAAACTGTGAGTGTATCGCCGGGCTTTGCAACGTCTTTGCTGACCTTCAAGTGTGAATAACCGAAAGTCGTGTAGCTCAATCCGAAACCGAACGGATAAAGCGGAGTCCCTTTGAAATAACGATAAGTTCTTCCCGCCATATTGTAATCAGTAAATGGTGGAATGTCTTTCGCGGATTTGTAGAATGTAACCGGCAGCCTTCCGGCCGGGTTGTAATCGCCGAAGAGGACATCCGCGACGGCATTTCCGCCCTCTTCACCCGGATACCACGCCTCGACAATCGCAGGAAGATTTTTTTCTTCCCAATTGACCGCGAGCGCGCTCCCGCCGGTAAGGACGAGCACCAATGGCTTGCCGGTCGCATAAAGTGCCTTAATGAGTTGTTCCTGGTTCGCCGGGATCTTAAGGCTCGTGCGATCGCCGCCCTCGAAGCCCGGGATGTTCAGACTGCTCTCCTCGCCTTCGAGCCTCGGCGAAATCCCAGCGACTACTATCGCCGCGTCCGATTCCTTCACGAGCGAAATCGCATCCGAGATTAGCTTCTCCGGATCCGGCAATTTGTGCACTTTTCTCCACTCAAACCTGAGCATGGAGAAGTCGATGCTGTCGCCGTAGTCGATTTCGATCGGGTACTCCTTCCCTTTCACCATATTCACGATCCCCGACCGGAATTCCCATTTCTGATACGGACTCCAGTTGTCGACGAGGAGCGAGTCGTCGAAGTAAATGCGGCCCCTGTCAAGCGTCGAGGTTCCGATCTCGTACTTTCCGGTCGAGGGCGGTGTGATCGTTCCGGTCCATCTCAGCGAGAAATTGTGAGCCGGGACTCCCTCACCTGCAGATTTGGAGCCCCACATTTGGTTCATGACCGAGTCGATCCTTGTGAGCACCGGCTTTCCCTTGAGGTCGAAATTATCGAAATATTCGGCATAAAGGCCGTGGCCGGGCCTGCCGCCTGCAGGCTTCAGATATTCTTTGTCCACCGGTACTATAGCGGTCGTGTCCACGAGGAGATTGTATCCGCCCGCGTACCTGACCCTGACCTTGTCGCCGAGCTTGTTCCTGATCCCCTGCAGGATCGTCACCGGATTCGACGGCTGGCCGTTATAGTTGCCGAGAAGGACACCGATGTCGTCGGCGTAGACGCCGATCACAACGACCGACTTTACTTTCTTTGCAAGCGGAAGAGTACTGTGCGCGTTCTTGAGAAGCACAATGCTTTCGTCGGCAACCTTGCGCGCAAGCGCCATGTGAGCCGGCGTGTTGTTATCGGCGATCGTGATGGTGTCGTAGGGTACTGCCGACGGCGGATCGAACATACCGAGTTTGAAACGCGCGAGCATCAGGCGCGTCACCGATCTGTCGATGTCTTTCTCCGGAATCAAATCATCAGCAACAGCAGCGTTCAATTCGGCGTACTCACCGCCGCAGCTGAGGTCGCAGCCTGCTTTCACCGCCAGTGCAACTGCATGGGTGAGGTCTGGAGCGTATTTGTGGCCGTATGCTATATCTCCGATCGCTCCGCAGTCCGAAACGACGTAGCCCTTGAATCCCCACTTGTTCCTCAGGATGTCCGTAAGGAGCATGGTGCTTGCACAGTCCGGAACTCCGTCGAGCGCACTATAAGCGCCCATCACGGAGAATGCGCCGCCCTGTCTGACGCACGCCTCGAATGCGGGGAGATAGGTTTCATAAAGATCGCGGTTGCTCACGACCGCGTCGAACTCATGCCTCAGCGGTTCAGGCCCGCTGTGTACGGCAAAATGTTTCGGCGTCGAGATCACCTTGAAATACTTCGGGTTATTTCCCTGTAATCCTTTAACGAACGCCACGCCTATCTGCGAAGTGAGAAACGGATCCTCGCCGTAGGTTTCCTGGTTTCTTCCCCAGCGGGGATCGCGGACTATATTTATGTTCGGTGACCAGAACGTGAGGCCCTGATAGATTCCGTGCTCCCCTTCGCTGATGGCATAGTTATATTTCGCACGCGCTTCCGTGGATATCACATCGGCTTCTTTGTGTATCAATTTCGGATTCCACGTTGCCGCCATTCCGATAGCCTGCGGAAATACTGTGGCGATACCGTTGCGTGCTACTCCGTGCAGGCATTCGCTCCACCAGTTATACGCCGGGATCCCGAGGCGGGGAATTGCGGGCGCGTCATTTTGCATTTGAGATATTTTTTCCGCAAGAGTCATACGGGAGACGAGGTCGGCGGCACGGGCCTGGAAAGTCATGCTAGTATCGAGATAAGCCGGCGTGCTGCCTGAGTGGGCCGCGCCTTGTGCAGGCGAACCGGATATAAATATCACCGAGAAGATGATTGACAGGAAGATCGTGGTCAATATGGCTTTCATGTCGGTTTCCCTTCGTTTGCTGCATTCTTGGTTCGTAAGCATTTCAGAGGATCGGCGAAACGACAGTACAATTACGTCAATGGAAATTATAACCTAATTGAAATGGAAATCCAACGAATCGGCGGCACGGGCTCAGACTCAATCCACGGGTCTCACCGCAAAGGCACAGAGACGAAAAGTGAGATGATATTCTCCCGTGGAAGTGCAATCGGGACGCAAAGCAGGTCGTACCTCGTGTCATCGGCACCAACGTGCTTCTTTCTTTGCATCTCCGGCAAAGTGTACTTTTATGGGAACGATTTATGCCCTTCTTTGCGACTTAGCGCCTCCCGTACATTGAGATTACAAAAGGATATACGGGATGCCGGTCATCGAGTCCGTCAGACTAGAAGGAGTCTGACGACAAGACGGTACTTGCGGTCAGATCCAAACTGAGCCACTACTGAATCGGTACGTTGACCGATGCATGAACAGTCACGCTTGCTTGGACAGAATCCGATTCTCTTCTTAAATTGTCTTTGATGTCAAAACGTATTCCATGGATGGTATATTTGTCTGAGCTGCTCGGTACGGCGCTGCTTCTCCTTATCGGTTTATCGTTCGTGATAATCGATTTCGGAAAAGGAAGCCCCGTCGTCAACATCATTCCCGATCCCGGATTGCGCAGATTGATTACCGGTTTCCTTTTCGGTGCGACCGGCGCTTCGATCGCCTACTCTCGTGTCGGAAAAATAAGCGGCGCCCACATCAACCCGGTGGTCACGCTTGCGTTCCGGATCAATGGAACACTCTCCACTCGCGACACGGCCGGATATATAATGGCACAGTTCGCGGGTGCTGTTCTCGGCTCGCTCCCTCTGCTCTTGTGGGGGGCAACAGGGAAGAGCGTCGGATTCGGAAGCACAACACCGGGAACAGGTTACACGGGGATCGAGGCGCTCGCCGGAGAGATAATCACCACAGTCTGTCTGATCGTCGGACTTTTCACGTTCCTCGGCCACAAGAAACTGCGGAACTACACGCCGCTTCTCTTCCCGTTTCTATACGCGGCGATGGTATACCTTGAAGCACCGATCTCCGGGACAAGCACAAACCCGGCTAGAAGTTTCGGGCCGTCGGTCATTTCGGGGATATGGACCGGATGGTGGATATATTTCGTCGGGCCGATGGCGGGAATGCTTACAGGGTTGGCGATCCACCGTTTCAGCTGGCTCAAGCGGTTCGAAGTGGAAGTGGCGAAGATTTATCACTTTGAACACGACGCTTACGGAATTTTCAGGAAAGCATCTTAAATCCCGGATTTTGATTTGCCCGTTCGCCTGCCGCGAGTTTGTCAGCCCCATCTCTTGATCAGGACAAGTGACAGGTCGTCGCTTCTGGGGGCTTCGCCTTCGAATGCGTCGACCTCGGCAAGGATTCTCTCTCCGACTCTGTCCGGCGAAATCCCGGCCGATTTCCCTATCACCGCCTTGAGACGCTGATCGCCGAAGAATTCATCTCTCTCGTTGCGCGCCTCCGTAACGCCGTCCGAATAGACCACAAGGAGGTCGCCCGGGTCAAGCTCTATCTCCTGCTCCTCGAACTTAGATGTCTTTATCAGCCCGAGTGCAGGCGCGCCGTGCGCGAGCTCTTCAAGCTTTCCGTTCCGAAGCACAAGCGGCGGGAGATGCCCCGCGTTCAGCAGTCGCACTTTTCCGGAGTTCTGTGTCAGCTCCAGGTAGACGAGCGTCGCAAACTTGTTCGGCAGGCTGTCGCGGCAGAAAATCAAATTGATCCTCTGTCCCAGGTCCGAGAGCGACTTGTAATCAGGAGCGACAGCACGGAGTGTCGACTGAAGCTTCGACATCAGCAGCGCGGCGCCCAACCCCTTGCCGGCCACGTCGCCGAGCGCAAGTCCCAGCCTGCTCTCGTCGAGATTTATGTAATCGACAAGATCGCCGCCGACGTCGTTGGCCGGGCGTGTGAACATCCAGACCGACCACCCGGCGAGCGTCGGATTATCCTCCGGCAGAAGCGCCTTTTGAACCGTCCTCCCGATTCTCAGCTCGTCGTGTGCGAGGAGCTTGTCTTTCAGTTCAAGCATCAAGACCAGGAGGACAAAAATATAACTCAGCGGGCTGGCATCGATCGTTACGTTATAGTTGTCGGTGTGCCACTGGGCGCTTCCCCAGAAAAAGAAAATTAAACTCAACAAAAGAAGAAACCTGCGCGCGGGATTAAGTCTGAGTATGAGGCTCTTTAGAAGATACCACGACGCAAAGATAAAGCGCTTCAGGCGCGGGTAGGTTTCCAGGCGTTTCTGCGTGTCGGCATCGATATAGAACCGGTATAATTCTTTGAAGTCCCTCCTCAGAGAGTCACCGATCTCTCCCTTTTTGAAATCGTTGACTATCGTTTCCCTGAGAATGTGATCCTTTTTCCGAGGGCCTCCGCTTGCTGACTTGTCTTCAATCATCGTCCAATCTCTTTCAAATGACTGCGGAAGAAATCTCTAGAGGAAATAACGGTTTGACCGGCAGGTTGTTTCGTTTCGCGGCGGCGCAGCCGTATCCGCCCATTTTGGCGGTATTAACGGGAAAAGGGGGCGGCCGGCGCGCTGGGTCCGTCATGCGCTTGAAAAACCCCGCTAGCTCTGCGGTGATTCGACGATTCTTCCCGTTTTTGTTATCACGTAATCTGCGGCCTCTATGCCCAACCCGAGACCGAAGCCGACAAGAAATCCCTGCGCCAGGTCATAATAAAGCATCTGCGAGATGTTGAATCTCGGTATTGCCGGGTTCGCCTGAAATATGAAAAAGAAGATCACCGCAACAATGGCATACATGATCGACAGCAGGGAACTGATCGTGAGAAGACGGCCGAACATTGCGCCGACCGCTCTCGGGAAATAATACTCGGCGAAGAGAACGACCGCGCCGCATACTCCCACATAGTACAGGATATCCTGCCAGACGAAACCCCAATTCCCTGAGTGGAGCATCGCCTCATCCAATACGAGAAGGACAACGACAACGGCAACCGCGATCCATTTGTTCAGGTACCTGAAACTTGCGAACACGAGCCCGCCGATAATTCCGAACGAAAGAAACTGAAATCCGATCCTTTCCGTGTTGAAGATCCCGCGCTGGAAGAACGCAAGACCGACCACTATTGAGCCGACGGCCGGGAGGAGCGCCGTCAACAAGAAATGCATCCACTTCTCTCTGTTCATTTGATTCCTTTTAATGTGTTCACGATTGTTTGTAAAACTCTGCAGTCTGTCTGACGCCGTCGGCGTATGAAGTCGGATGAACATCGAATGCTTTCTCAAACTTCGAAGAATCGAAGATATAGTCGTACTCATTTTGATAAAGCATCTCGGCTATCTCGTATGTTGTCCTGTCGAAGATGCCGGCTGCTCTCAACATCCATTCCGAGAGCAAGAAATATTTCGGGTTGGCTCCGAACTCCCTTGCGGCCATCCCGACAAAGTCCTTCCCGGTGGGAGGGTCAGGAGCCGTAGGGAGGTGCCATACCTGGTCGAAAGCATTTTCCGATTTCGAGAGTGCGGATAGAGCCCCGGCAATGTCCAGCGTAAAAGTGTAAGAATGTCGTGTGTCACCGCTCGCGAGAAGGTTCGCCTTCTTTCCTTCGGAGAGGCGTTTGAAGACGAGCACATTCGGTATGCCCACTTTTTCGGCAAAGGGGCCGTAGAAATCCGCCGCCCTCGCGATCATCGCGTGGAGGCTGCCGGCTTTGACTTCATCCATCAGCTGCGTTGCGATCGCAGCCCGGATTTCGCCTTTCCTGCTCGACGGATTGTACTGAGTCGATTCGGTCATCGGCCCTTCGACTTTCCCGTAGGAATAGACGTTGTCCAAGAAAACGAGCTTCGAACCCGATCTTTTACAGGCTTCTATCGTATTGGTCATTATCCGGGGCCATAGATCGACCCACACCCTGCGGTCGTACTTCAATCCGACACAGAGGAAAACGACCGATGAGCCATTGACAGCTTCCGTTAACTGATCCCGCGAAGCTGCATCAGCCTGCACGGAGGCTGCGCCTTCCATCTTGCTTCCACGTCTCGAGACGAGTCTCACACAATTTCTCTCGGCCACGAAACGTTTCGCCAGCTCATCGGCTACGACGCCGCCGGCACCAAGTATCGTATAGATTTTGACTCTCCTTGTTTGTGTGACAAGTTGCTAAACGGGGGAAACTTCTTCAATCGCAGGAGCGCGGTTAACCTCAAACCTAACGCGATATTACTGCGCCCGTTCATTAACAACGGGAGGGACGCCGAACGCCGCCGCAAATTCTCCCATCTTTTTATAGATCCTGCTCAACTC
>JAJYGB010000491.1 GCA_021785235.1 Bacteroidota bacterium | reverse complement strand
TGGTATCCTTACATTAAGTGGGCGCGTGAAAATACTGAGGCCGTTGTCCGCGAGGAAAGGAAGAAGGGATTCGAAGGCCTCACATATGCGCGGTTCGACGAGTTTCAGGGGGGATACGTCGCAAACAGGCACCCCTCGGTAGCTACGCACGAGAAGATGGCCGAAGAACTTATCGCAACGATCGATTCGCTGGGCCTTTTCCCGGAGGTCAGGTAAGAGGGCGGGAAATCGTGGCTCGAAGCGTGAGTCTCCATCCGTCAGTGAGTTCGCATCCGGGTCAATCGTGGATTGAAGCGGAATCGTCAGATGTCAGGAACGACTGAATAATTTCGACCAGATTAAACCAGCGGGAGGTAACTCAAATGAAACAATTTGCTACGGGAAAACGGGCTTCAAAAAGATATTTGATACTGGCAGCAGCCGCGTTGCTCCTGCTTTTGCGGGTGGACGTGCGAGCGCAGTCGACGTCACGCATACACTACGCGAGTAAAGACATCTTTCTCAGCGGGATCAACGTCGCGTGGGTGAACTTTGCCGCCGATCTGGGCCCGAACGCGCTTAACACTGCTCAATTCCAGAAAGAGTTTCAAACTGTCCATGCGGCAGGTGGGAACGCGCTCAGGGTGTGGCTTCATATCAACGGTTCCCAGACTCCGGTATACGATACGAATGGCTACGTTACCGGACCCGGTCCGAATACAATTCAGAATCTCAGGCAACTCCTCAGCCTCGCCCGGCAGAATAATGTCGGACTCATCCTATGCTTATGGTCGTTTGACATGCTGAGGACAACAGAGATAGACTCTGCCAGGCTGTATGCGAACATCAAGATGCTAACCGACACCGCGTACACGATGGCATATGTAAGAAATTGCCTGATACCGATGGTGGATTCAGTAAAGGGGGACTCCGCGATAATCGCCTGGGAGGTCTGTAACGAACCCAACGGCATGACGACGGGGACGAACTTTTACATGGCCGACCCGACAGTTCCGACAACCGCAGTGCAGACCTTCACAAACCTGATAGCCGGCGGTATCCACCGTGCCGACCCATCTGCGTTTGTAACCACCGGCCCCGGAAGTTTTCAAACACTCACCGACGTGAATCCTGTCGCTGGGAGTAAGCTCTCCGATTTGAAAGGAGTGAACTCTCTTTCACAGAATCAGCTGCAGGCAATGACGGATGAATTTAACGCGACCCACAGGACACCGCTCACGACACAGCAGATGCTCGAATATCTCGACAGGATTGCAGCGGTCCAGGATACGAATATCTACAGCGATTCCAGGCTTGTCGCTGCCGGCGGAGACACGATGGGTACGCTGAATTTCTACAGCGTCCACTATTATTACTATGGCTCGAGCGCACTTTCGCCGTTTACGCATCAGGCTTCGTACTGGGGGCTCGACAAACCGATCGTCGTCGCGGAGTTCTGGATGCAATCGACCGACGGACTGGATGATCAGGCCCTTTACCCGGCACTATACAACAACGGCTATGCCGGAGGTCTTGACTGGTCCTGGACAGATTTCCCAAACACGCCGACCAACAAACTTAATGCCGCCAATGACACGTGGACGGCCCTGGAGTATATGTTCACGAATTACCGGAACGACGTAATCATACATCCTCAGACCGGGACCATCTACCTCTTCAGCGCGAGTGCGACAACGATTGAAAAATCCGATAACGCTATGATCAAATGGGATGTCGAACCGGGCTCGGCAGTTAAACTGAACGGTGCGACAGAGTCGAACGTGAAAGACAGCTTGGTGGTCAGCCCATCCGTCACGACCACTTATACTCTTATAGCTTCCGGTGTTGTGACGGACACGGCCACGGTCGCGATAACCGTACTCCCCACCGGCCGCATCATTTCTTTTTCGGCATTTCCAGTTGCTGTAGGCACGGGAGAGAACTCTGCAATCTACTGGCACGTTGTAAAGAACTCCACCGTTTCTTTGAATGATAGCAGTGTGAGCGCTTACGACTCCCTGGTCGTTTATCCCACGGCCACAGCCAACACGTACAAACTCCTCGCTAGCGGCGACGAGACAGATTCCCTCAGCATCACGATCCCGGTCCTTGCCCCCGACCAAGTCGATAGGGCGCTGGGTGCCACAGTGACTGCCAGCTCTAACGACACAGTGGCCTATAGCCTGAGTACTCCGGCGAGAATGGTAGACGGAAACAATTTTTCAAGGTGGCAGGCCGCCGCAGCACCACAGGCGCAGACCGTAGTGTTAGACCTCCGGAGAGAATACAAAGTAAGTAAAATCGTAATTCGCTGGGGCAATAAAGAGTATGCGAAGCAGTATTGGCTGCGACTGTCCCCCGATGACAACAGTTGGACCGTTCTGACGAGTGTCACAAACGGCACAGGCGGAACCAACTACGTCGAGACGATACTCACAGACACTACCAATCCGCCTGTCGGAAGGTATGTCTCGCTCCTGCTTCAGGCTCCGGGCACCAATGGTCCCTATTCCATCGCGGAGCTGCAGGTCTACGGGCTTCCTTCCACAACTGCTGTGGTGGAAGTCCACAACGGAATTCCAGCCCGTTTTTCGTTGGAGCAGAACTTCCCAAATCCGTTCAACCCTTCAACCAAGATTGACTTCTCTTTGCCATCAGCTCAACAGGTCACGCTTCTCGTTTATAACGTGCTGGGCCAGATGGTGGCTGAATTGATCAATAAGAGAATTTCAGCCGGCAACTACACCGTGGACTTTGATGGTGCGAGGTTGAGCAGCGGAGTTTACTTCTACAGGCTGACCGCGGGAAGCAACATTGTAACCAGGAAAATGATCCTGCTGAAGTAAGAAGGATCGATTGGAAATTGGTATAGCCCGGTCGACGCGTTTGAGAAGGGGCGCCAGGGAGTTTATGCAGCAGGCGTCCTCCTCCGACAGAGGTGGAAAGCCGGCAGTCTCAATCAGGTTTTTGCATGCGGGCATACGAGAGTTGTAAACCGGTCCCGGGAAGGAATCGAAAACTCCTCGTCCCGGGAGGACCCGGACTTATTGCCGGCATAAAGCAGTTACAGTCGTGAGCCTCTTTCGGTCCGGGAAGGGCGTTCAAGCAAATACTGATCGTCAATTGAAAATCTAAGGAGTGAAGGAAATGAAATACGGTTTTTTTGATGACAAGTCAAGAGAATATGTCATTACAAATCCACGGACTCCTTATCCCTGGATCAACTACCTTGGGAGCCAGGAATTCTTCACTATAATATCCAACACTGCCGGAGGGTACAGCTTCTTCAAGGACGCGAGACTCCGGCGCATTACCCGCTTCAGATATAATAACATTCCCCTCGATATGGGAGGGAAGTACTTCTATATAAAGGACGGCAAGACCGTCTGGTCGCCGGGCTGGAAACCTGTCAAGACAGAACTCGACGCCTATGAATGCCACCATGGTCTCGGCTATACGAGGATCGAGGGAAGAAAGAACGGTCTCGAAGCAGAGGTCCTATATTTCGTGCCGGTCGATTTTCGCGGAGAGATCCAGAAGCTTAAACTCAAAAACAGAGGCAGGTCTAAGAAAACATTCAAGGTCTTTTCGTTTGTCGAATGGTGCCTCTGGAATGCGCTTGATGACATGACGAACTTCCAACGTAATTTCTCGACAGGAGAGGTAGAGATTGCCGGTTCGGTTATTTACCACAAGACCGAATACAAAGAGCGCCGCAATCACTATGCTTTTTATTCCGTAAATTCTCCTATTTCCGGATTTGACACCGACCGCGAGGCGTTCATCGGTCTTTATAACGGGTTTGAGAGTCCCGATGTAGTCATGAAGGGAAAATCACGTAACTCGGAAGCGCACGGCTGGTCGCCGATAGCATCTCACTGTCTCAACGTAACTCTGAAACCGGGCGAGGAAAAGGAGTTCGTGTTTCTACTCGGCTACGTCGAAAATCCGAAGGAAGAGAAGTTTGAGTCGAAGGGAGTCATCAACAAGAAGAAAGCCCTCGAAATGATCGATGCCGTGTCGACACCGGCAAAGGTGCAGAAGATGTTCGACGAGCTTCGCAAATACTGGGACGACCTCCTTTCGATCTTCCGAGTCGAGAGTAAGGACGACAAGCTTAACCGGATGGTGAACATCTGGAACCAGTACCAGTGTATGGTAACGTTCTGTATGTCGAGAAGCGCATCGTATTTTGAGTCAGGAATAGGCCGCGGGATGGGATTCCGTGATTCCAACCAGGACCTTATCGGCTTCGTCCACCAGATTCCGGAGAAGGCGAAGGAACGTATACTGGACATTGCCGCGACTCAGTTCGAGGATGGGGGAGCATATCACCAGTATCAGCCCCTCACGAAGAAGGGGAACAACGAGGTCGGAGGCAACTTCAATGACGATCCGTTGTGGCTTATCCTTTCGACTTCTGCTTACATAAAAGAGACAGGCGACTGGGGTATCCTCGACGAGAAAGTTGCGTTCGACAATGACATCTCAAAAGCAACTCCGCTGTTGGATCACTTGAAGCGCTCGTTCTATCATGTTGTGCACAATCTCGGTCCACACAAGCTCCCGCTGATCGGCCGGGCCGACTGGAACGACTGTCTGAACCTGAACTGTTTTTCCAATAATCCCGATGAATCGTTCCAGACGACGGAGAACAAGAAGGGCGGGACAGCAGAGTCAGTTTTTATCGGAGGCATGTTCATACTGTACGGCGGTGAGTATAGCAGGATTCTCCGGAAGCTGAAGAAGAATGCCGAAGCCGACGAGGTTGACAGGCACATCGCCGGAATGAGGAAGGCGCTCGACGCAAGCGGGTGGGATGGCGAGTGGTTCATCCGCGCTTATGATTTCTTCGGGAAGAAGGTCGGGAGCCATGAAAACGAAGAGGGGAAAATCTTCATTGAGCCGCAGGGAATGTGTATTATGGCAGGCGTCGGTTCAGACGACGGGCGAGCCAGGAAAGCTCTCGAGTCCGTGAAGCAGCGGTTGGACTGCGAATACGGGATCGTGCTCAATAACCCGGCGTTCACGAAATACTACATCGAATACGGCGAGATATCTACCTATCCGAAGGGCTACAAGGAAAACGCGGGAATTTTCTGCCACAACAATCCATGGATCATGATCGCCGAGACAATGGTAGGGAATGGCGATAGGGCGTTCGATTATTACAGGAAGATCGCTCCCGCCTATCTCGAGGAGATCAGTGACCTGCACAAGATGGAGCCGTATGTCTACCCGCAGATGATAGCCGGCAAGGACGCGTTCAAGCCGGGTGAGGCCAAGAACTCCTGGCTCAGCGGGACCGCGTCCTGGACGTTCTACACTATCTCACAGTACATCCTCGGCATCAGGCCGGAGTATGACGGCCTTCTCGTGGACCCATGCATTCCGAAAGCCTGGAACGGGTTTACGGTCAACCGGAAATTCCGCGGCGCGGAATACAGCATCAGCGTCTCGAATCCCAATAAGGTCTCCAGGGGAGTGAAGAGACTTGTCGTCGATGGCAATGAATTGAAGGGAAACACCGTCCCCGTGTTCCCAGCCGGGAGCAAACACAAAGTTGAAGTCACTCTCGGTTGACAGAGCGCAGCTGTTAGGAGAAGAAAGGGCCCCTCGCCCTTACTTCGCGCGGTGGCCGTACGCCTGGCTGTAATGACGGCGCCGCAGTGGCGGAATGGAATTTAAATTGTTACAAGCTATCTTGAACGCAACATCAGGCAGGTGAAATGAACAAGTCTATAATCGTACTGGACGTCTTTTTGCTCGCGGTGGTCGCGTACTTCACGTGGTACATGGCGACGGACTATCAGACATTCTACGGACGATCGCACATGCCTTTCGTCCTTTGGGTCATAGACACAATCGATTTGTTCATACATGAGGGGGGCCACTTCTTCTTCGGCTTCATGGGCCGGATGATTTACTTCATGGGTGGTTCGTTAATGCAGGTGGTCTTGCCATCGCTTGCGATCTGGGTCTTCCTAAAATCGGGTTTCCGAACGCTCATCGGCACGCTGTACTGGCTCGGGCATAACCTTATCAACGTGTCGGTTTACATAGGCGACGCACCTTACCGCAGGCTACCGCTTATTTCCGATAGCGCCATTCACGATTGGAACTGGATCTTCGCCCATATGGGGGACATGGGGCTGGCCGAGCCCGTTTCTTCAGTGGTATATGTGGTTGGTGTGGCTGCATGTCTGGGAGCTGTTATCACAGCCGGATATTATCTGGTCGCGGATTTCAGAGAAACATTCCTGGAGGCATAACGCAAATGGTGAGACACATGGTCTTCTTCAAGTTCAAGACGACCGTAACGGAAGGTCAGATAGAGCTGCTTAAGAATGGACTCGGCGCCCTCCCGGGGATCATCCCGGAAATAAGAGAGTATGAATTCGGCAGAAACATACTGCCTTCGGAGCGGGCTTATGATTTCGCCCTCATATCAGCTTTCGATGATTTGGACTCGTTGCGGAAATACAGTTCTCACCCGGAACACCAGAAAGTCCTGAAACATATCAACGCGATATGCGATAGTATTAAATCGGTTGATTACGAAACGAACGGAGACACCGTGTCCGGGGAAGGTCGATCTTAATCGGTGCGGGCAAACCTGAGACAGAAATTAACTAACTCTAAAAGAGGCAAATGTCGGAAATAATACTGGAGACCGCCGGGCTGAGCAAGCGATTCGGCAACCGCTGGGCGGTGAAGGACCTCAACCTGGACGTGCGCGCCGGAGATGTGTTCGGGTTCCTGGGGCCGAACGGGGCAGGCAAGAGCACCACTATCAGAATGATACTCACTCTTCTCATGCCGACATCCGGAACCGTGAAGATATTCGGCAAAGAGGTGAGGGAGAACCGTGCGTCGATCCTCTCGAGAGTGTGCGGGATAGTTGAGAAACCAGATTTCTACCTTTTCCTGACGGCTTACAAGAATCTCGAGTTGCTGGGCAGTCTCACAAGGAAGGTAACGAGGGACGAGATTTTCGAGGCTCTGGAAATCGTCGGGCTGAAATCGAGAGCCGACGATAAGGTCAAGACGTTCTCTCACGGAATGAAGCAACGCCTCGGAATCGCGCAGGCTATTCTCACGAGGCCCGACCTGGTCATCCTTGACGAACCGACTTCCGGACTCGATCCCCAGGGGATGAAAGAAGTGCGCGAACTCATCCTCAAGCTTTCGAAGGAGCATGGGACTACTATTTTCCTCTCCTCACATCTTCTCACCGAAGTTGAAGCGGTCGCGAAAAGAATGGCCGTTCTGAATCACGGCCAGCTCATCGCGCAAGGGGCTGTATCGGATCTCCTCGACGGCGATTCGTCATATTATACCATCCAGGCTTCTCCCCAGGAAGAGGCACTTAACGTTCTGCGAAGCACGCCGTGGGTGGAGATAGTTGCAGAAGCGAACGGCATAGACGTGCGGATCGACTCCCACCGGGCGGCGGAGCTTAACAGGCTTCTGGTCACTTCGGGCGTTGATGTGTCGGCATTTGCCGCGAAGCGCTCTCTCGAAGACTACTTCCTGAAAATAACGGAAGGAGCCTCGGAGGTATGAGTCTCTTCACCATAGAAGTCGAGAAGACATTCCGGCGCTGGCGCACCTATATCGGATTCGGGATAGTACTCGCCGCGGTCCTCCTACTCGAAATCATTATCAAACTGAACGAATCCAGGATGGCGCACAGTTTTGCTGGCGGATTAAACAACGATTTTCTGGTTTCGGGGAATGTGCTGAACGCGTGGGCGATCACCGCCTTGATCATGAACTCGCTCTACATACACGTCCCTTTCCTGATAGCGCTCGTCGCGGGTGATATGGTCTCTTCGGAAGCGACCTCCGGGACGATGCGGTTCATGTTGATACGTCCTCCGTCCCGTTCCCGGATTATCATCAACAAATTTCTCGCGATGCTTTTCTACGTTGCGCTTCTTCTTCTCTTTCTCGGCGTGCTCTGTGTCGGCATCGGGCTCCTTTTCTTTGGGGGCGGCGACCTTATCAAGTTCCAGGCAACTATGCCGCATATTGTCATTTTACCGGCTCACATTGCCGCATCGCGCACGGGACTTGCCTTCCTGGCCGCGATAGTTTCCATGTCGGTTGTTGGTTCGCTCGCGTTTCTCTTCTCGACGCTTGTAGATAATTCGATCGGGCCTATCATAGGCTCTATCGGTGTTGTCATCATTTCTTTCATACTTGGTAATCTGCCGTTTGAATTCACGGAATCGCTTCGGCCGTATCTGTTCACTACATATATGAGTATTTGGCAACTACTCCTGGATAACCAGGTGAACTGGACAGAGGTCGGCAAATACGCGCTGACATTGCTTGCCTACGACGCGGCCTTTTTCGCCGCGGCGTATTGGGTATTCGTAAGAAAGGATATAAAAAGCTGATGGACTTAATGTCGTTCGTTTTCGCATTTGTGCTCCTGATGTCCCCTCCTCAGGGCGGGGAAGGAGTGAGATATATTGAGAATGCCATCGGGAAGTTCGACGCTGTAAAAGATTATGTCGTTGACGTGAAGGTTCATATGGACCTGGAATCGGTTCAGGCACCGGATATGGAGGCTAAAGTATATTATAAGGAACCCGATAAAGTAAAGATTGATTCCAAGGGACTCTTCTTCATGCCTAAGGATGTGGGTGTGATAAACCCTAGAAAATTCAACCCCGACAAATATGAGATCGCGGTGCTTGACACACTTACGTACGCGGGAGATCCGGCCGTTCGCCTCTCGCTTGTTCCCAAAAATGACGAAACGGGCAACCGTAACATCACGTTGACCATCGACAAAAAAGATTGGCTTATAGTTGAAATTGCCACCGCACCCTATCCCGGCAGGGAGGCCAGCGCCAAGATCACGTATGGATTGTTCGACGGGTTCCAGATGCCTGTGAAGATAGAGGTCAGCCTGAATGTCGGTAAGATGAACGGAGGGGAAAGAGGGTTCGGCCCTGAGCACGGTCGTATGAACCAATTGAAGGGGAAGGTTGAAGTCTATTACTCCAACTACAAGATAAATTCAGGACTCTCCGATGATATCTTCAAGCAAAAGAGGGAAGATTGAAGCGGAGCCTGCCCGCCAGAGCGCCTACGCGTACTATTCTTCGGTCCAGCTTTCAGGCGCTGAAGACACTCCCTTTGTTGCCCGATGAAGAAGTGGGAATAATCGGCGCCGCGGCGGTTTGAGGTCTACACATCGCAGTCAGTACTATCACACTTGATATGCATGCCGTCGATTTACAACCGTAATCTTCGGCAATCCATTCCGTTCCACCTCTTCTTGCTAAACTTTCCCACCTAAAGTATATTCTAAGCACACGTGAGAAAGAGAGAGGAAATTTTGGAACTTAGCGTTCTTTCCTGTGGCCATTGCGGGCGTGGGGAGGGGCGGAATAGTTCGCTCTCCGGATACTCGGAAGTTGTCGTGTCGGATCTAATCTTTAGAACGGAACTCAGCAAAATCAAATGAGCAAGGGCGCCTCGATCACGCCGCTAATGGTACAATACCGAAAAGTGAAAGACCGCTATCCTGACGCGATCGTGCTCTTCAGGATGGGAGATTTCTACGAGACCTTTGAGGAGGATGCTAAGGTCGCGAGCTCGGTCCTGTCGCTGACGCTCACCAAACGCTCGAACGGTGCCGCCGCAGATGTCCCGCTCGCAGGCTTTCCGCATCACGCGATAAATCAGTATCTCCCTAAACTTGTCAAGGCAGGGTACAGAGTCGCCGTTTGCGAACAGTTGGAGGACCCAAGGTTCGCAAAGGGAATAGTCAAGCGCGACATAGTGGAAGTGGTAACCCCCGGCGTAAATTTCTCAAACGACGCTGCTAAAGTGAACAACTATTTCGCGTCGCTGATCACGGACGGTGAACAGTTCGGG
>JAJYGB010000606.1 GCA_021785235.1 Bacteroidota bacterium | reverse complement strand
CAGTACATCCTCGGCACCGTGCAGGGAGTGAAGTTCAGCTCAAGCGGTGCTACGCTGTTGGTGAACGGCACGGAGGTCAACTTCTCGGACGTTCAGGAAATATACGGTAGTTGATCATGCATGAAGTTGACGGCGTAAAAGTTCCATTTGTCCCGATCGGAGGCGTTGATGGGATCAAGCCTTCGCCTCAAATCTCAACTCCGCAGGGGAAGTCGTTTGACGAAGTCCTCAGGGGGGAGCTCGACGGCCTCAAATTCTCCCATCATGCGCAGACAAGGTTGGAATCGCGTAACATCCAGCTTTCCAACGAGGACATTAAGCAGCTTTCGGACGCGGTTGACCAGGCAGGTCAAAAAGGCTCCCGCGATTCTCTCATCATCATGAAGGATGTTGCATACATCGTCAACGTCAAGAACCGCACAGTGGTCACGGCAGTTGACGGTGACAAACTGAACCAAAATGTTTTCACGAACATAGACAGTGCGGTATTAATTAACAAACAATAACTCGGGCTGGCCCCCTGGTCCCGCGATTCGGGATCCGGGGAGGCCCCTCTAATGGCGCCGACTGACTGACGCGCCTAAACAAAAATAGGAGGGTTACAAAATGCCATTCAGTGCATCCCTAACTTCTGCCATCTCGGGTCTGAACAGTCACCAGACCTTGATGGATACCATTGCCAACAACATCGCTAACGTAGATACGATCGGTTTCAAATCGAGCAGCGTGACACTCGGCCAGGCATTTGAACAGATCCTGCGCAATGCAACGGGAGCGACCGCTCTCAGCGGTGGAACCAATCCGATCCAGATCGGGCTCGGCGTGTCGGTCCAGTCGATCGATACACAGATGACTCAGGGAAATCTCGAGACGACCGGCCAGAATACCGATCTTGCCCTGCAGGGACAGGGATTCTTCATCGTTAATCTAAACGGGACTCAGTACTACACCCGCGCAGGCGCATTTCAATTCGACGCGCAGGGGCGCCTGATGGATCCCGGAACGGGAGCCATCGTCCAGGGAAAGACTGCCGACTCTCAGGGTAATTTACCCGTCGGTTCCGCTGTCTCCGACATCACGATTCCGTACGGTCAGAAGTCTCCGGCCAAAGCATCTACTTACATAAAACTTACGGGGAATCTCGACTCTTCACAGACGCCGCTGGGAACAATAATGCAGTCCAACTCGGTATACGCGATCGATAACGGCCAGACAGACATTGAAGGCCTTCTGGCCGCGGACAGCGGCGGTGGGAACAACCATGTAGTAACGGGTATGGTACCGGACTCAACCACTTTGTCCATGACAATTGACGGCCAGGCATCTACTTACACTTATGTCACAACCGACTCGGGGACAGGGAAAGGCGATTTCCACACACTGCAGGACCTGGTGAATGAAATTAACTACAGCCTTAACCAGCAATTCAGCGGATCTTCGCCGGTTACCGCCGCGATCAATTCGGCCACCGGCTCCATCAGTTTCGTGAATAAGGACACGGCTACGCATTCGCTTCAGATAACCAGCACTAACCCGGTGTTGCAGTCTGCCATGGAAGCGACAAGCCCGGTAACACTCGCGGCGAACGGAGGATCCATAGCTACGCAGGAGTTCTCTCATGTCGCCACCGCGTCTGATCTTCTTGTCAATCTGCGCAATGGCAGCGGAGTGGGACTGGGTATCGCGAATAACGATCAGATCAACATCAACGGAGAAGTGGACGGCTCTGCCGTTACGCAGGGTGTCCTCCAGGTCAACGGGACCCAAACCACTTACGGTGATCTGGCAAAAAGTGTGACGTCGGCTTTCGGCATATCAAACCAGACAGGCACGACGATAAACGCCGATACCGGTGCCCTGACTATAAATGCCGACGGCGGCACGGCGCATTCGATTTCAAACGTGGACGTCACCGACGGAACGACTGCGACCGCGAAATTCAACGGCGTATTCAGCGCCAATCCCGGCGACTGGACCCAGACACAGGCGGCAACCGACGCTCAACAAAGTATATCGACAACCGTCTATGACTCTTTGGGCAACCAATACAACGTGACGCTGCTGTTCACACGCGATGTAACTCGTCCGAACACATGGACTTGGAAGGCATCCGTGGATCAGCCGGCAGTAATAAGCGGCGGCGGTTCCGGGACTGCGGTCTTCAACAATGACGGTTCTTTGAACACATTCACGTTCGATGACGGCTCGACTACTCTCCAGATCAATCCGCGCCCCGTCGGAAACTCATCGAACCTCAGCGCGAATCTCATAAGCATGAAGCTCGATGCGGGCAGCTCCGGCGATTTCGCGGGTCTTACTCAGATGAGCGGCGCATCGACTACCGTCTCCGGGCAGCAGGATGGGTACGGCCTCGGAGTGCTGAACAGCGAGTCGATCGATGAAAACGGAAACATTGTCGGCGAATTCTCCAACGGTACGACGCGTACCCTTGGTCAGGTGATGCTCGCGACTTTCGACAATCCCGGCGGTCTCCTTAACGTCGGCAACAATCTGTATACAGCTTCGGCGAGCACAGGTAACCCGATAATCGGAGAGGCCGGAAGCGCAATACCCACCCAGGTTGTCAGCGGTTCATTGGAACAATCCAACGTGGATCTTGCGACGGAACTCTCAAACATGATCGTCGCAGAACGCGGGTTCCAGGCGAACGCTCAAGTTATCACCACGAGCAACACACTGTTGAACACCCTGGTGAACACCGTTCAGTAATAGCAGCAAAGTGAGCGAATAGGGTGCAACTCAAATTGCACCCTGTCGCTTTTTCTATACCGGAAGGAGGCCGATATGATCAGGTTGACTCAGATAAACGGGGAAGAAATTACCGTCAATGCCGATTTGATCGAGACTGTCGAACGAGCTCACGACACGATCATTACGCTGACCACGACGCGCAGGATAAGGGTCCAGGAGGGGATCGAGGCGATCATCGATAAGGTGGTCGAGTACCAGAGGCGGATCCATTCGCCAAACTTGACTGCCGGTTCTTCCGGGCCGGTCGCAACAAAAGGCTAACTCTCCGACAATTTCCGGTATACGCCGGGTGTGGGAGCTCCTTAATCCCTCCAAACTTCTTTTCGCCCGGGTCGAAGGTCTCAGCACAGGGAGAGAACGGCTCTCACAATATTGTTCACTTGCTCAATATTGTTCAAAGCTAATCCCGTTTATTCATGAAACGCCGCAAAACGGCCAGAATTCAATGACCGATGACGGCATAGACCTTGAGTTTACTTCGATTGTGAAATACAACAAGAATGAACAAGAGGCTTAACGGAAATGGCAGAAACAGTCCAACAGACGGTAGTTCAGAAGCCGGCCGCCAAATCGAAGAAGATGATCATGATAGTTGCGGTTGTCGCGCTTCAACTGGTAGCGGCCTATTTTCTGGTTGGTTTCTTCCTGAAGCATGGGGGACCCGATTCACAGGCGCAGACGACAAGTGCGCAAGCGGGCAATCCGGAGAAAAACGCAGGGGGCGATCCGAATTTTGACCACGTCTATGTAGTGAAAGACCTGATAGTAAATCCGGCCGGGACGAACGGGTTGAGATTTTTACTCACCACGATCGGCCTCGAAGTGACTTCCGAAGAAACCGTGAAGGAGCTTCAGAAGCGCGATGTGCAGATCCACGACGCGATTATAAGCATCCTGACCAGCATGACGCTTCCGGAGCTGGACGACGCCGGTTCGCGCGACTCTTTGAAAGTTGCAATCAGGAACGGGATCAACAGGGACCTCAGCACGGGGAGTGTCCTCAACGTTTATTTCAGCAAGTTCATAATTCAGTGAGCTGAGAGAATGCCGGAAGTCCTTTCGCAATCGGAAATAGACAATCTTTTGGCGGGAATCGGGAAAGAGCCTGCTGCCGCGGCACCTGCGAGAATGGCGGACCAGAAAGAGGAACAGCGCGATGTGCAGGGGTTCGATTTCCGCCGGCCCAACCGGGTGTCGAAAAACCAGCTTCGTATCTTTCAGGCTGTGCACGAGACTTTCGCGGAGCTGTTCGGTTTCTACCTTGCCTCGAAACTTCAGACCCAGGTATCGGTGGCAGTGAGTTCGGTCGACCAGCTCTTCTACTCGGAGTACCAGCTGTCCATCGGAAGTCCGACCTGCCTTTACGTTTTTGATATGGATCCTTCGGAAGGAAGAGGGGTACTGGAATTTTCCCCCATGCTGGTGTTCGCGATAGTCGAGCGGCTTCTCGGCGGCGGAGCCACGGAACCGACAAGGAAGCTCCGCGCGGTAACAGAAATCGAGAAGAGCCTGGTGAAGGGGACCGTGGAGAAGGCCCTCCAGGATCTCCAGGGAGCGTGGAAGTCGATAAGCAGTTTGAAGTTCAAAGTCGACCGTTTCGAGAGCGAGGCCGATTTTTTGCAGATAGCTCCAACAAGTGAAATAGTGCTTGTCGTTTCGTTCGACGTTCAGATCGCCGGCGTGAGTCATCTCATGAATTTGTGTTTCCCGACCTTCTCGCTGGAGGAAACTATACAGCGCCTCAACCTGCAGCACGTTGCGCCGATGGGTGTGGGTGAAGGAACGCAGAAATCAAGGTCGAACTCGGTCGTCAGAAACATATCGACGACGGAACTCCCCGTCAGTGTTGAACTGGGCAAGGCGTGGGTTACGCTCAGGGACCTCGTGGAGCTCCAGACCGGCGACGTGATAATTCTGGACAGCAAGAAGGACACCCTGCATCCGGTAAAGATTGCTTCGCGGACGAAGTTTTTCTCGAAGGCCGGTGTGCACGACGGGCACAAGGCGGTAAAGATTGTAAGAAGCGCTTCAGAAGAGGAACAAAACGGAGATTAATATGGCAGATGATGTAATCCAGAACGCGGAAGCAGAGAGAATAGCCAGAAAAGAGGCCCAGGATCCCGCGTTTGAGAACCTTACCGAGACCGATTCCAAGGCGTCGGGGAACGAGAACAGGCTCGACCTTCTCCTTGACCTTAACCTTTCAGTCACCGTCGAGCTCGGCAAGACGACCATGATGATAAAAGACATACTGGAACTCGGGCGCGGCTCGATAATCGAATTCGATAAACTTGTCAGCGAGGCGGTGGACATACTGGTCAACGGGCGGAAAATGGCGGAAGGCGAAGTGGTCGTCGTCGACAAGCATTTCGGCATCCGCATAACGAGCATGGTCGACCCCGCCGAGCGTCTGAAAGGGCTGAGAAAGTAATGGACTGGCTCATCGTAAAGACCTTCCTCACGATGCTCGTGCTCATCGGGATGATGTTCGGGCTCCTGCTTGTGGTTCGCAAGTATTTCTATACCAAGCCGCAGTTCGTGAACGACAACCTTAAAGTTCTCTCCTCCATGAGCCTCCAGCCCAAAAAGTCCATCTATCTGGTGAAGGTATTCGACAGGGTGATGCTCGTCGGGGTGAGCGACAACTCAATCGCTTCGCTCGGTGAAATAACCGACGGCGATGTTCTGCAGAAACTGGAAGCGTCAGGTCAGAAGCAGGGGCTGAAAGGATTTTCGGAAATACTGAGGGCTTTCACGCAAAAATGAAGAAGATACTCGTCGCCGGTTTGCTGCTGGCTTGCTTTTTCTCGGTGGTCCCGCCTGTTCACGCGCAGTCATCGATACCGATCCCAAGGGTCACGTTCGGGATAGACACGGCGTCCAAGCCGCAGGATGTAGCCGTCACTCTGCAGATACTTTTCTTCATGACCATACTGTCGCTCGCGCCGGCGATACTCATCATGACTACAGCTTTCCCGCGCATAATCATCGCCTTCTATTTTCTCAGGCAGGCACTCGGGACGCAGACGATGCCACCGACACAGCTTCTGATCGGGCTCGCCCTTTTCCTGACATTCTTTGTGATGGCTCCGACCTGGAGCAAGGTAAATGACACGGCGTTTCAACCTTACATGCAGAACAAGATTACGCTCGATTCGGCATACGCCGTGGGCGTGAAACCCATCAGGGACTTCATGCTGCGGCAAACGCGCGAGAAAGACCTCGCGATGATGGTACACCTGGCGCATCTCAACCGTCCGAACACGCCGGACGATATACCGACATATGTCGTCGTACCGGCGTTCGCTATCAGCGAAATGAGGATCGGGTTCGAGATCGGATTCCTGGTGTTTATACCGTTCCTGATGATCGACATGATAGTTGCCAGCATACTCATGTCGATGGGCATGATGATGCTCCCGCCGATGATGATCTCGCTGCCCATGAAGCTGCTGCTTTTTATTCTTGTCGACGGCTGGTATCTCTTCGTCGGCTCACTCGTACAGGGATTTCATTGAGGATAGAATGACCGAAGCCTTTGTAATTGGAATAGCAAGAGACGCATTCTACACGATATTCATCGTAGCCGCCCCGGCGCTGACCGTTTCGATCGTCGTAGGCCTTATGATCTCGATTTTCCAGGCCGCGACATCGATAAGCGAAATGACACTAACCTTCGTCCCGAAGATACTTGCGATCGGCGTCGTTTGTATTCTCCTTCTTCCCTTCATGATGCAGAAGATGATCCAGTTCGCCGAACACATTTTCAACATAATACCGAACCTCAGGTAAAATGACATTCTACGCGGAAAAATTCGTGGTCTTCATGCTGGTGTTCATCAGGACGCTGTCGATGTTCGCGACGGCGCCGATGTACGGCCACCAATCCGTTCCTGCGCAGCTGAAAATCTGGGCCGGGGCTGCGGTTGCCTTCGCCATCTTTCCGCTGATCGCCGCGAATACCGGTACGATCTCGCTGGACCTGGGCTCACTTGTGGTGCTGGCCGTGCAGGAAGTCATCGTTGGCTCGTCGATCGGTTTCACGATGGGTATAGTCTTTTACGCCGTGAGTTATGCCGGCGAGATTTTCGGAATCGAGATGGGCCTCTCCATATCCAGCCTGATAGACCCGCAAAACGGCGTGAATGTGGCGGTGATCGGGCAGTTCGAATCCATCGTTGCCGTATTCATCTTCCTAATAATGAACGGCCACCTGTTCCTGCTGGAGGCGCTGAAGATGAGCTATGACGCAGTGCCGGTTTCAGGTTTGAAGATAAGCGGTTCGACCGTTGACCTTTTCATCCATCTGACGGGGATGGTGTTCGTGGCGGCGATCAAAATCGGAGCCCCGGTAATCATTTCACTTTTTCTGACCGACGTGCTCCTGGGCATTATAGCAAAGATGGTCCCGCAGGTGAACGTGTTTTTCGTCGGGATGCCGCTGACTGTCGGGATCGGCCTGGTAGTCCTCATAGCGTCGCTCCCGTTTTTCGTCTTCGTGTTTGGTAAGCTTATCGACACGTTCGAGGCTGAAACGGTACAACTCCTGAGGCTAATGTAAAGTGGCGGAGCAGAGTTTTGAGGAACGTACTGAAGAAGCTACTCCCAAGCGGCGCGGAGAGCTCCGGAAGGAAGGCAAAGTCGCCAAGAGCGTCGAGCTCACTTCGGCTGCGGTACTTCTCGGAGGGACTTTGATCTTGTATTTGCTCGGTGGCAGGTTTGTCGGTCAGATGTCCGATGTCATGAAGGAGTATCTGTCGCTCTCTTTCGGCACGGAACTGAACCAGGCCAATATCGTCACCCTCGCAAGCGCGCTGGCCTACCGCTTCCTCGTGATAGTTGCGCCTTTCATGTTGATCGTGATGCTGGTAGGCGTGGGTTCGAATGTCGCCCAGTTCGGGTTCCTCTTCTCACTCAAGCCGCTTGCGCGCGGTGTGGGAGCGCTCAACCCGTTGAAAGGGATTAAGAAATTAGGCCTCTCGCAGCAGGCCCTGATGGAGCTGGCGAAAAGCATCCTCAAAGTCACACTCGTCGGCCTGATCGGTTATCTGGCGGTAAGGAGCCTCATCGCGAATTCCGTCCAGCTGGTCGACAGCTCTCCGCAGCAGATATTCTCCTTCATGGGTTCCGGCGCGTTTGCCATCAGCATGAAGATCTCGTCCGCGTTCATAGTGCTGGCCGCGGTCGACTACTACGTGCAGCGTAAGAAATTCCAGCGCGATACGCGGATGTCCAAGCAGGAGATAAAGGAAGAACACAAGCAGGAAGAGGGCAACCCGGCTACGAAGAGCAGAATCCGCCGGGAGATGATAAAACGGCACAAGATGAGGATGATGCAGAACGTCCCCAAGGCAGATGTGGTTGTGACAAACCCGACTCACTACGCCATCGCGATCAAGTACGATCCGAAGGCAATGTCTGCGCCGAAAGTTCTCGCGAAAGGCAAGGATCTCATAGCGCAGAAGATAAAAGAGATTGCGGCGGAGCATAACATACCGATCGTTGAGGACAAACCCCTCGCACAGATTCTCTACAGGACGGTGGATATAGACGAGCAGATTCCGCCCGATCTCTTCAAAGCGGTGGCGCAGATACTGGCCTATATCTACCAGATGAAGAAGGCAAAACGAGGTTACGGAATCTAGCATGGCGACGACCGTAGATAGAATATCGAATAGCCGCGCCTTCAAGGTGCTTGGCGGCAATACCGACCTGATCCTCGCCGGGCTGGTCCTGCTCATCCTGTCGCTGATGATCGTACCACTGCCTCCTTTCATGCTTGACGTTCTCATCTCCGCGAACATCACCTTCTCAATCGTGTTGCTGATGGTTTCGATGTACGTCACGAGCCCTCTTGAGCTTTCTGCCTTTCCGGGTTTACTCCTCATATTGACGCTTTTCCGGCTTTCGCTTAACGTCGCTTCCGCCAGACTGATTCTCAGTCAGGGCTACGCAGGCGAGGTGATTCACGCTTTCGGGTCGTTTGTCGTCCAGGGGAACTACGTCGTCGGCGTGATCATCTTCATAATCCTGGCGACGATCCAGTTCGTCGTGATCATCAAGGGTTCGGGAAGAATCGCGGAAGTGACCGCGAGGTTCACTCTCGACGCGATGCCGGGCAAGCAGATGAGCATAGATGCCGACATGAATTCCGGTTTGATAACCGAAGAGCAGGCGAGGCAGCGAAGGATGACGCTGCAGAGGGAAGCCGATTTCTTTGGAGCGATGGACGGCGCGAGCAAGTTTGTAAAAGGGGACGCGATAGCCGGCATGATCATAATAATGGTCAACGTGATCGGAGGTTTCATTATCGGGATGGCCCAGCTCGGCATGAGTTTCACGGAGTCGCTGGCCCATTACACGCTTCTGACAATCGGCGACGGCCTCGTGACGCAGATACCCGCGCTGGTGATTTCCACGGCCGCGGGTATGATTGTGACGAGGAGCGCCTCGGGAAGCCAGCTCGACGTGGAATTGAGACGCCAGCTTCTCTCACGCCCGAAGGCGCTGTATGTGGCCGGCGGGACTCTCGGCTTCTTCGCGATAATCCCCGGACTCCCCACGGTGCCGTTTCTCGCGCTCGGTTCAGTTATGGCTGCGGCCGGGTACATGCGTTCGCAAATGATTGCCGATAAATCCGCACACGCCGAAGCAACACCCGCCGTTGCCGAAAAGAAAGATGAAAAGATAGAATCTTATCTGCAGGTGGATCCGATTGAGGTGGAAATCGGTTACGGCCTTATCTCGATGGTTGACGAGGAAGCAGGAGGCGACCTGTTCCAGCGAATTACGAATCTCAGGAAACAGATCGCCCTTGAGCTCGGACTGATAGTGCCGCCGATCCGTGTGCGCGACAACCTGCAGCTCCAGCCGAGTCACTATGTAGTCAGGATACGCGGCGTACAGGTGGCTGCCGGCGAGCTCTACATGGACCGCTATCTCGCAATGAGCCCGTCCATGAAAGAAGGCGACCTTTCCGGAATACCCGTCACCGATCCGACATTCGGGCTTCCTGCCGTGTGGATTGAAAAATCACAGCGCGACAACGCCGAGGTGCTCGGCTTTACGGTCGTCGAAGCGGCCGCCGTCCTGTCGACGCATCTTGCCG
>JAJYGB010000312.1 GCA_021785235.1 Bacteroidota bacterium | reverse complement strand
GAAGTTTTTCCAGGCCCAGAACGGAAGGGATGAGCTCAGGATCATCTACGACGATCTCTCGAAAATCAAGAAGACGCAATTCGGTGAAAAGCGGGTTGCTGATTACGAGGACAGGTTTTACTATTTTTTGGCGCCGGCAATCCTGCTGCTTCTCGTCGAGTTCTTCATGTCGGATCGCAAATCTCGTTTATTTACGAAACTAAACAAGAAACTGGGAATAGAGTAACCGGCAATGAAAAGAAGAATCTCATTCATGCTCGCTCTATCTATCGCCGTTTTGACTCTCGGCGGCACGGCGCTCGCCCAGGGCCCACGGTCTTACGTGAACAAAGGCGTGAAACTCTATAAAGACGGAAAGTACGTCGACTCCGAAGTGGAGTTCAAGAAAGGTCTCGGTAAATCGCCGGACAACTTCCAGGCGAACTTCAATCTCGGCGATTCATACTATAAGCAGGGCAACTTCCAGGACGCGATGAAATCGTTCCAGTCTTCTATAACGAAAACAAAGAGCCCCCTTCTCAAGTCGAAGGTGTACTACAACATCGGCAACTCTCTCCTCAAAGACAAAAAGTTGAAGGAGAGCATCGCCGCCTACACGGAGGCGCTCAAGCTTGATCCGGGAGACATGAAAACCAAGTATAATCTCTCGTATGCTCTCGACATGCTGAAACATCAGAAGAACAAGAATAAGAACAACAAAAACAAGAACGACAAGAATAACCAGAACAAAAAGAATCAGAACAAGCAAAATCAAAACAAGCAGAACAAGAACCAGAACAAGAACAATCAGAACAGACAGAATAATCAGCAGCAAAACCAGCAGCAGGAGCAGCTTTCCAAGGAGCAAGCACAGGCGATTTTTGCCGCTCTAAACCACGAAGAGCAGAAACTGCAGAAGAAACTACGGAAGTTCGTCGGGAAACCGATGAAGGTCACGAAAGACTGGTGAACACGAAAAAGAAACTCGGAGAAAAGTTCTGACGCAAACTGAGGGTGCAATCGACTTGATGAGGTATTTCTCTAATGTCCCCGCGGTGGACGCGAAGGTATCGGGGAGGAGAAAAATAGAAACAAGATCTTATTTGATGATCGGATTCGCCGCAACTCTTGCCGCGGTCCTCTTCGTATTATTTCCGGACGTCTCTATCGCCCAAACGTTCACGGCAACTGTAAACCACACGACAGTCGGACAGAACGAACAGTTCGAAGTCTCATTCACGTTTTCCGCGACGGACGTAAACGGGATCAAAAATTTCCAGGCGCCCGGCTTCCAGGACTTCGTCCTTCTCTCCGGGCCGGACCAGTCGACAAGCCTGCAGTTCATAAACGGAGCGGCTTCAGGTTCGATGACCTACTCGTACTATCTCCGCTGCCCGAAGATAGGGAAGTTCACAATAGGCGCCGCGTCGCTTGAATACAACGGCAAGAAATACACCACGAAGCCGGTAACCATCGACGTCACGAAAGCTTCTCCGAAACCGGCGGCGGGAACAAAGGGAGCGCCGACAGTCTCCTCGAACAATATCGGCGACAACGTTTTCATCCTCGCTTCCGCGGACAGAGAGAAGGTCTATCTTGGCCAGCCGGTAACTGTGACTTACAAACTGTACACACGCCTACCCATTGCGAGCCAGATGCAGGTTTCCAAGCTTCCATCTTATGAAGGATTCTGGGCGGAAGATCTCACCCTTCCGGGAACAATCAGCCTGACAACCGAGACTTACCACGGGAAGCCGTACAGCGTCGGAGTATTGAAAAAAGTGGAACTTTTCCCGACGCAGACTGGAAGGCTTTCAGTGACCCCGATGGTCCTTGACATACCGGTCCAGGTCCGCCAGAGACAAGGGGGCAGCCCGAACAATGTGTTCGACCAGTTCTTCAACGACCCTTTCTTCAACAGTTACTCGACTGTGAACCTGAAGTCGACGTCTAACACCATCAAGGTCGACGTTGTCCCGCTTCCATCGAATAACGTCCCGAAGTCCTTCACCGGATCGGTCGGCGATTTCACAATGTCTTCACAGATCAGCAACGTGAACACGAAAGCGGATGAACCACTGACTCTCAAGATCACGATCAGCGGTCAGGGTAACATACAGCTCCTCACGATGCCGGACATCTCTCTTCCGTCAGGGTTCGACACTTACCAGCCGAAGATTACGCAGCAAATTACGAGAGACAATGCGGTATCTGGCACAAAGACCTTCGAGTATCTCATCGTCCCCAGAGTTGCCGGAAGACAAGAGATCCCACCGATCAAGTTTTCGTATTTCAATCCGGCGCGGCGATCATACATAACTCTGGCTACTCCGCCATATCCGCTGGACATTGCACCCGGAGCGAACAACGGAAATCAAAATGTCGCGGGCTTCTCGAAAGAGAACATAAAACTTCTCGGAGAAGACATCCGTTACATCCATACGACTACTAGCGGCCTGAGGAGAGAGGTCGGCTACACAATTTTCAGCGCCTGGTTCTGGTCGGCAGTAGTCGCTCCCTTATTCATCCTGATCGGGCTTGTCACCTGGAAGAGGAGAACTGATAAACTCGCCGGGAACGTCCAACTGCTCAGATACCGCCAGGCGGAGAAAGTAGCCAGAGCGCGTTTCAAGAAGGCGAAATTACTAATGGATGGCGGCAAGCAGGCCGAATTCTACGCGGAGATATCGCAGGCTATCTTCGGTTACCTCGAGGACAAACTCCACATACCGAAATCAGAGATGTCGCTGGAGCGAGCGGAATCCGTGTTGAAAGCCAGGAACATAGACGGCCGGCTCCTCGCGAGCCTCAGATCCTGCACGGAGAAGTGTGAGTTCGCACGTTTCGCTCCCGCGGGCGACGGCGCAGCGGCCATGAGCGACATGTACAATGAATTGACAAGCGTAATCGTCGGTCTTGAACGAACGTTATCGGTGAAGAAACATGCGTGAGACGATCTTAAAGAGTTTGCCCGCTTGCGTGACAATCGCTATAATCGCGGCCGCAGTGTCGCTGGTTCTTCCCGGCATGTCGATCGCTTCCCAGGCAATGTCTAAGTCGGAAGCGAAAAACGTCATGGCACAGGGAAACAAATATTACCAGGACAAGCAATACGACAAGGCGGTTGACGCGTATCAGGAAATGATCAGCGCTGGGTTTGAAGGGACGTCGCTATATTACAACCTCGGCGATTCCTACTACCGCGAGGGAAAACTCGGGCTGGCCATTCTCTATTACGAGAAAGCGCTCCGGCTCTCGCCCGGCAATGGCGACGTGATCCACAACCTGAAGATCGCAAACGCCAGGACGATCGATAAGATTGAGGCGCTGCCGCAGTTCTTCCTCTTCGAATGGTGGGAAAGCATTCTCGCCGCCCTCTCGATCACCGGATGGACTCTTACGGTTTATATCTTCTACATAATTCTCCTTCTCTCCATCGGCCTCTATTTCTTCGCCAGAAGAGGAGGCCTCCAGAGATTCGCAGTCTATACGGGTTTCGTCTCCATAATCCTTCTCATAGTGACGTCTACCCTTCTTGCCGTGAAGCTGAACAGGGAGATGAATGTTAAAAGCGCCATCGTGATCGCGCAAAGCGCGCCGGTAAAACTCTCACCGGACGAAACGAGCAACGACGCGTTCATAATCCACGAAGGGCTGAAAGTTAGAGAACTGAACAGCGTCGGTGATTGGATAGACATAAAGCTCGAGGACGGGAAAGAGGGATGGATACAGAAGGGCGACATTGCAACCATATGAAAGTTAGAATACCTCACCCCCAAGCCACGGGGCGAAGGGCCTCTCACTCAAGCAATATTCTTCCAGAAGAAATTCATACGAAAGTCTTGAAGCCGTAGGATCGTTCGGTCCGCGAGTCCTGAAAGCCGTTCATGGGCTTCGCATGAACTCCTATGGAAGCCCCTCTCCGGTTTATCATGAAATAGATTCAGACCATCTCAACTTCTTTTATCTCCGGAACGAGCAGATGAATGATTAGCAGAGCCAGCAGATAGACACTCCCGGCAATAATGAAAAGCGGGAGGTAGCTTCCCGTTAACTCGAGCACAAACCCGGCCACGCCGGCAATCAATACTCCGCCGATTGCCCCCGCCATTCCGCCAAGGCCGACGATTGAGCCGACCGCCCTCTTTGGAAACATATCCGAGGCGGTAGTGAAAAGGTTTGCCGACCAGCTCTGGTGAGAGGCGGCAGCCAACCCGATCAACACGACAGCCCACCATTCAGACACTGAAGCGGCGAATACGATCGGCACTATCAGGACGGCGCTGAGGAGCATCGTCGCTTTCCTCCCCTTGTTGATGCTCCAGCCTCTCTTTATGAAGGCGCCGGACATCCAGCCGCCGCCGATGCTCCCAACGGTCACCATCGTGTATATCACTATAAGAGGGAAACCGAGGTGAGCAAGATCAAGGTTGTATCTCTGGTTTAGAAAACTCGGCAGCCAGTAGAGATAGAACCACCAGATCGGATCGGTGAGGAACTTGCCGATAACGAACGCCCATGACTCTCTGTGTTTGAGCAACTTCAGCCATGGTACCTTTTCGGCAGATGGCTCAGGCGGATCGCTATGAATGTACGCCACCTCAGCCTTGCTGACCCTTTTCTGTTTTTCTGGCGTCTCAAAGAACCACAGCCATAGCGCGAGCGATATGAACCCGAGAAGTCCAGTGAAGATGAATGCTTCGCGCCAGCTCCATGTCAGCGTCATCCACGGTACAAGCACAAGGGCGACGATTGTGCCGACATTGGGACCGGAATTGAATAGACCCGTGGCCAGCGCCCTCTCTCTCTTGGGGAACCATTCGGCGGTCGCCTTGATCGCGGCAGGAAAATTTCCCGACTCTCCGAGACCGAGAGCAAACCTCGCCACGCCGAAACCGAAGGCCGTTCCCGCAAAAGCATGCGCCACAGCAGACACGCTCCACACAACCATCGAGACCGAATATCCCTTCTTGGTGCCCACCCAATCGATGAACCTCCCCACGAACAGGAGTCCGATTGCATATGCAGCCGTGAAGGCGGCGATGATGTAACCGTACTCGATCTGGTTCCAACCGATACTCTTCTGCAACACCGGCGCGAGTATACCGAGCACAGCCCTGTCTATATAGTTGATGGTTGTCGCAAGGAACAGCAGGCCGCAGACAACCCACCGATAATAGCCAGATCTCGCATCTGAAGCGAGCCCCGGGTTGTTTCCATCAAATTCCGGAATTCCGTTTTCCATGTGTCTCCTCATTTGACGCGAATGTACGAACGCGTCTCGGCATGTGAGAAATGACGGCTGAGGGAGAAGTAAATGGGGTTTTGAAATTCCGAATACGGATATCGATGGAATGGATAACTACAAAGCTTTCCCACGATAAATGCATGCCCTTTTACTTAGCCCGCTGTTTAAGTCCTGACGACGTGAAGCTTGTTCGTCTTGTAGATGCCCGTTCTTTCGGTTCAGAGAAATTCTTGAACCGAATTCATATTACAAAGAATAGCTCAGCATGTCAAATGAATTATGCGGTTAGCGTTCGATAACACTCGATCGCATCCTCTTGGAAGCGCGCATCAACTCCTACCCCGAGTCGAAATGAAGGCTACTGAAACGATCGAGAGTGCGAAAACAGCCTCCCCAATTACCTCTGGCGGAGTCTCAAGACATCTTGAGTTCCTTCACGATCGCGCGGATGTGAGAGGGTGTCGTCCCACAACAGCCACCGATGATATTCGCGCCGCACTCCATCAGCGTGCGAGCTTTGAGAGCGACCATCTCCGGAGTCTCATTATAAACAAGCTTGCCGTTCTCGACGACCGGCAGGCCGGCGTTGGCCTGGACCAGAAGCGGTGTCGCCGAATCAACTTTCCGAATATCCCTTACGACGTCTATCATCTGGCCAAAACCGTTGCCGCAGTTCGCGCCTATAATGGAAGCTCCGGCGCCCTTCAAAGCCTTCGCCATCTCGGCGGGCGAAACCCCCGTCATGGTACGGTAATCACCTGTCGCTGTCCTGTCGAAAGTGAACGTGCATATGACCTCAAGCTCAGTCGCGTCTCTTGCCGCGCGAATGGCAATCTCAGCTTCATCGATTGCCGACATAGTCTCGATAAGAATCGCGTCGACGCCGCCTTGCTTAAGAGCGGTCGCCTGGAGCCGAAAGCCGTTAAATACATCCGCATCTTTCACGTGTCCCTTCATGGGAACAACGCCCGTCGGGCCTACCGAACCCAGAACGAATACGTCGTCACCTGCCGCTTCTCTTGAAATTGCCGCTGCAGCTTTGTTTAGCTCCGCGGCGCGGTCTTCCAGATCGAAGTGGGCAAGCCTGATCGGCGACGCGCCGAAACTGTTGGTCAAAATAATGTCCGCGCCCGCATCGACGTATCCTTTCGCCACCGCGAATACGTCGCCGCGACGCGTGACGTTCCACAATTCCGGACATTCACCGTGCTGAAGCCCTCGTTCCTGAAGCATGGTTCCCCATGCACCGTCGGAAACCAGTACCCTGCGGCTTCTGAGCGCCTCAATAAGCGATTTCAATTCTTCACAACATTGTTGATAAAATGCGGGAATTTGTCAGGCTCGATGCGCAAATCAAGATGTTGGCGCGTCAGCTCTCACTCATATTCCTGGCTTTGCACGTCATCAGCATAAAGAAACAATTACCGTGTATTTCTTCGGCAGTGTGCGCGTTGATCCAAACAATAAGGTTTTTCATTCGGCAAATCTTTTCCTGCATGAAATATAACTTGTCGGTGACATTGAACTATATGACCGAAACGAATGCGACAGGGAGGATAATAAAAATGCCGGGGCGACGAAGTGCGCCAGCACATTAGTCACGCCCGGCCTTTGTAATTGCAAAAGCTCGCTTCGTCCGAGTTTCTTATTTGTCCATTGAATTCAATGCGAACGCATAGGCGCCGATGGCAATGGCTTTGCTTGTGCCGATCTTTGAAATGCCGACGCCTATCCTCATCTCCGAGTCATACTTGACTTTCTTATTCGAACCGTATACCGTCAACTCTGTCGTCGAACCGCGTACGAATTTCTCCCGGTCCGCTTCGCTTTCAAGGTTGTAAACGTGCGCAGCGAGTCGGTGGAATTTCTCGCCATTCGGGCTCGTGAAAGTGCTGTTCATCTCGTCGACGAGATACGGAAGGAAGACAGACGAAGCGCCCGCGAGTCCTCCGCCAATCACAACCAGTCCGTCGATGAGAGTGATCGCGTTTGATATCGCGTCGCCGGTCGCCTCGGCCATCAACCGGAACGCCGATATGGCAGCTTGTTTGTTGCCTTTCTTTTCTCCGATAGCTATCTGATAAATGTCTTTAGGCTCAGGGGTCTCCTCGAACTTGACATTCGCCTCTTTGGCATACCCTCTTCTTACTCCCCTGATGCTCGCGTGCTCTTCGACATTCATCGCCGGATTCAGCTTATCCCTCAGGAGCCAGACCTCTCCAGCGATCGAATTATCTCCGACGAAAAGGGTGCCGTCGCGCACGATTCCCCCTCCGAATCCGGTGCCAAGTGTTAGACCGAGTAGGTTATTGTACCTTTTGGGACTTCCGGACTTTTCGAGGAGTTGATTCACGTACGGGAGAAAGCCCGCGATCGCTTCGCCGTAAGCATACAAGTCGCCGTCATTATTGATGAAAACTGGCAGGCCGAATTTCTCCTGGAGCATCGGCCCGAGAGCAATGCCGCCTCGAAACGCGGGAAGGTTTGGAAGATCTCCAATTATTCCGTTCGGATAGTCCGCCGGACCCGGAAAGGCAAAGCTGATCGCCACGGGCTTGTCCTTCAATCCGGATTTCACGCGATTGAAACCATCCACGATAGTAGCCATGCATCGATCCAGATTGTCCGCGTTGGAAGGAAGCGTGATCACATCAGTAACTTGTTTGTTCCCACTTATCGCCGTAAACACAAAGTTTGTTCCCCCGGCGTCGAGGGTCATTACTATTCGTTTGTCATTGTCGTAGTTCATTTCAAAACCTTTATGCTTGAGACGTTTTCAAATTCTTGATTGAGGTCCATGCTATATATAGGAAAGCCACGAGCGGGACAAAGAAGCCGAACTCAAGCTTCGTCTGGTCCGCGATGAATCCCATCAAGGGCGGGAGGAAGGCTCCGCCGACGATCGCCGTCACCATGAGTCCGGAGAGTTCATCGGACTTTTCAGGCATGGCATCCACCGTTATCGAGAATATCAACGGGAACACGTTTCCGAAAGCGAGACCCGTTAGGATCACACAAGCCACAACAACTCCAGCGATCCCTGTAAACAGCCCGAGTATTGCCAGTATCGAGACCGCGACCGTGCTGATGAGGAATTTCCTCGGGGATATCCAGTTGAGAATAACGCCGCCGAGAAATCTGCCGATCATAAGACATGTGAAAAATAGTCCGGTTCCAAGCAATCCTACTTTCTCAACATTCACACCAAACTTCGAGTGGAGATAGAGAGGTATGCCGGAGCTCATGCAGACTTCCGATCCGACATACAGGAATATCGCCGCGACCATCATGGCAACGTAACCATTCTTCAGGAGGGCGAGACATGATTTCAATGTCACAGGCGCCTTCTCGTTCACCGCCTTCTCCTCGACTTTAAGTGTTGCGACGAACAAGATAGTTATTATCACGAGTATCGAGTAAATGGGAAAAAGGACTTTCCAGCTCGCGCCCTCATAGTAAGCGGTGATCGCCGGGATAGAAACCGCTATGGTGGGAATGATCGGCCCTGTGAGTGAGCCTATCGCCTTCACGAACTGTCCCAGCGACAAGTTCCTTGAATACTTCCCTTCTGGAGAGACATCTCTCATTATCGGGTTCCCAGCCACCTGGAGGATCGTCGCGCCAGCGCCCAGGAAAAGGACCGTCACGAGGAGAACGCCAAACGAAGACAAACCAAAATTAGGTATGATGATTCCAAGAAGCATTACCGACAATCCAAGAAGTAGGATGAACTTTCTTCCTTTCTTTGCCTGGTACACGCCCATCGGAACGGAAATTATACCGAACATTATGAAACCCATAAACGCAGTGAGGAAGGCGACGGTGTTGGAGAGGTGAAACTCGCCCTTGGCAAGCGAAACAAATGGTCCGACGGCATCGCCAAAGCCCATTGCGAGGAATGCGAGAAAGACGGGAAGCGTCTTATTCTTCATATTTTACTCCGTTCAATTTTATTTTTGATTATAGGTTCATGCGAAACTTCGATGCCAAGCATCAATGAGAGCCGGCCACTTCCACCTTTATCAGGCTTGTGTCTGAAAACGTTCCGGAGGTTGTCAGCGTGTAAATGGTAGTCCTATCAGGATGCACAATCAATGAATCCGATTCGCCGACCTTTTGACCGCCAAGAGTCACGCCGGATCCGCTTGTGGTCTGCCAATACAATGTCACGAGGCCTGCGCTTGTCACGTTGTTCCTTCTCGCGCTGAAATTTCTGATTATGCCGGACGGGCTCTTTTGCAACGCCTCATAAACTATGCGAGCCATTATTGAATCGCCGATCGAGTCCGGATGGATGCCGTCAAAAAAATCGGCGCTGTCCTTTGTCATGTTATCGTAGAAATCAATCAACGAGCTGTTCGACGATATTTGCACCGCTCTGATTATCGGAATTACCTGCAAATGTATTATGGAATCAGTAATGCCAAAATTCGAGTGGAACACCGGCGGCGGAAGGCAAACAAATATTTGCGCGTTAGGATTGACCTCTCTAAATGACCTGATCATTTGCATGTAATCGTCGAAAAAGTCTGCTTTGTATTTCCAGTTCCATGGCTTGCTGTCGTTCGTGCCGAGACAGATCGTGACTATTTCAGGCTTGAAGGCGAGGGCTTCTCTGTAAAATTTCTCTTTCCAGTAGGGGTAGTCGCCTTTCTTCAA
>JAJYGB010000411.1 GCA_021785235.1 Bacteroidota bacterium | reverse complement strand
ACCGACTGAAGCAGGTAGTGAGACAAAGATCCGTACAGGGCCCGCAACAAGAATCGTTTTGATTTTCGCAATCTAACGCTCAAGATATCTTCGAGAGGTGATTCATGCTCAAAAGTTTCCGGCTTATTCCCGCGGCCATCCTTTTTTCGTTTTTCCCCATCATTTTATCGGCCCAGTCAAAGAATTCGGGCCAGGGCCTTGTCATCAACGACAAAGGCTATTATGATATGCCGGGGCTCAACGTCATGGTGTTTGACGATTTCTATCCGGAAGGCCACCAGGGAGGCGTCACGATAGTTCAGTTCGGTGAACGGGTCGCTGCCGATGGCGACGTGCGAATCGACCCGACCCCAGGACAATGGTCTCCGGTCCCGAAAATGGGACCGCGCGTCGTCGACGCAAAGGACGGTGTCATCAAAGTCACGTTGTGGTATCCCGACTCCAGCCAGGACGAAAAGGGTTATAATCCGCTTGTTTATCCCGACCTTAATTTCAAATACACTGTCGAAACGGAGGCTGTCGGCTCCAGCATAAAGGTGACGGTGAACCTGGATAAGCCTCTCCCAGCGAAGTGGTCGAACAGGGTCGGCTTCAACATGGAGCTTTTTCCGGGGAGGTTTTTCGGACAGTACTACACCATGGACGGGAGGTCGGGCGCATTCCCAAGACAGGAGGACAGCCCTCTCTTCAGAGATGCCGAAGGCAAGCTGCAAGTTAAACCGATGGCGGTGGGAAGAGAACTGATCGTCGCTCCGGGAAGCGCAACGAAGGAGATCAAGTTTGCAAGCCTTAAAGGCAATATCGAGCTTATCGACGGCCGCGGGCTCTACAACAACGGCTGGTTCGTGATGCGCTCGACAATTCCGGCCGGCGAAACCAGGAACGTAATCGAATGGATAATAAGCCCGAAGACTGACACGAACTGGAGATACACGCCCGTAGTCCAGGTATCGCAGGTCGGATACGCGCCGAAGCAGCCTAAGTTTGCCGTCATCGAACTCGACAAGCTCACCGAAGATTTCCAGCCGATTCGGCTCGTCAGAGTGGCCCCCGATTCGGAAGTCCTCGTGAAATCTGAGAGCAACCCGTTGCTGTGGGGAAAATTCCTCCGGTACAAATATCTCCGGTTTGACTTCAGCGAAGTGACGGCGCCGGGCATTTACAAGGTCCGTTACGGGAATGTCGAATCAAACGAGTTCCAGATTTCTGACAGTGTCTTCGCGCAAAATGTATGGCAGCCTACCATCGAGTATTTCCTCGCCGAACAGATGTGCCATATGAAGGTCGAGGACAGGTACAGGGTGTGGCACGGACTCTGCCACATGGACGACGCGACGATGGCACAGACCAACAAAGACCATTTCGACGGATATTCCCAGGGGCCGTCGACGCTCTCGAAGTTCAAGTCGGGAGAACATGTTCCGGATCTGAACATCGGCGGATGGCATGACGCGGGCGACTACGACCTCCGCGTAGAATCCCAGGCTGGGACGGTGTACAAGCTTTCGCTCATGTACGAGTTTTTCAAAAATAATTTCGATCAGACATCAATCGATGAAAAGACGAGGCTGACAGAGATTCACGTGCCCGACGGAAAGCCCGATATCCTTCAACAGATGGAGCACGGCCTCCTCGCGATTGTGGCGGGCTATACCGAAACGGGAATACATTTCAGGGGAATCCAGGAAGCGACGCTTCCACAATACACGCTTCTCGGGGATGGCGCAAACGCGACCGACAACCTGGTGTACAAGCCGGGAGCAACCGACCCGATATTGCACCGACCGCTCAAGCCTGACGACAGGATGGTATTCACGGAAGCAAATCCCCGGCGTGAGCTGTACGTGGCTTCCATACTCGCCGCTTCTTACCGAACGATGAAAAATTTTGACCGTCCGCTGGCGGAAAAGAGTCTCGCGCTTGCCGAAAAAGTATACAGGGAGGATGCCTCCGCTCCTGTACCATTCAGGATAAACACCGCGGCTGAGCTCTACCTCACAACCGGGAACGAACTGTACAGGGATTTTCTACTCGCGAATGTCGACACGATCGCCGAGAACGTTATGCCTTACAGCATCGTTATCGGTCGGGTCGTCGCGAAACTGGATAACAAGGAGTTCACGGCAAAGGTGGAGCGCGGCGTTGAGAAAGCGTACGCGAAGGTGGGCGAGCTGCAGAAGGAAAATCCGTACGGCGTGCCGTACAGGCCGTACATCTGGGGAGCCGGCTGGCAGATACAGTCGTTCGGAGTGGATATGCTTTTCCTCCACCTCGGTTTCCCGAAGATTGTAAGCGCCGATTATGCCTGGAACGCTCTCAACTTCGTGCTCGGTTGTCATCCCGGTAGCAACACTGCATCGTTCGTGTCTGGCGTCGGCGTAAATTCGATGACTGTGGCATACGGTGCTAACAGGGCAGACTGGTCGTACATCCCCGGCGGGGTGGCGAGCGGCACGGCGCTGATCCGGCCGGACCTGCCTGAGTTGAAAGTGTGGCCGTATTTCTGGCAGCAGGGCGAATATGTCATGGGAGGCGGTGCGACGGATTTTATGCTACTTGCGATGGCGGCGGACAATCTGCTGAACAAGTAAAACAAAATCGGAGGCTGGTCGTGCAGCCATGAAAAGGCGGAATTTTCTAGCGGGCATTCCGCTCGCCGGTTTGGCGGCGGGATATCAGGCAGGACTGGTAAGGTCGCTGCTGGGAAGTTCTCTGAAAGAGAATGGATCAGGCGAGGCGGGCATGATAGAGAGAGTTCGGACCGCGATGCTCAGCATGCAGAGGGCGACATGGGAACAGGGAGTCGGGATGCAGGCTATGCTCGAATCGGGTGAATTGAATCTCGTAATCCTAATGGCGAAAGATGCCGTCCTTCGGCAATCGAAGGACGGAAGGCTGGCAATGCTCGGTGAAGAGTTCGCCCTGAGCGACGCGGCGTGACCCGGCGAAGCGGTACTTTGGGCGGCGAAGAAAACAGGCGACCCGATTCTGATGAACGGCTTCGAAAAGATGGTCGACTATGTGATGAACAAGGCGCCGCGGACAAGAGAGGGCATTATTTATCATTTTACCAATATTCCGCAGGTGTGGAGCGACATAAACTACATGCTCCCGCCTTTTCTCGCGGTTGCCGGGAAGTATGACGAAGCGATGAAGCAAATCGAAGGGGTGCGCGGCATGTTGTGGGATAACGAGAAAAAGTTGTTGTCGCACATGTGGGACTGTGAGAAGCGTGAGTTCGCGCGCAAAGATTTCTGGGGAGTCGGTAACGGCTGGACGGCTGCGGGACTGGCGCGAGTTTTACGGACATTGCCGGAATCGATGAAGAGCGAGAAGGAGTATTTGGCAAATTATCACAAAGAACTCCTCGATGGCTGCATTGCACACATGCGGCCCGACGGACTTTTCCACAATATAGTGGACAACCCCGGCTCGTTCGTCGAGACAAATCTTTCGCAGATGCTCGCTTACTCGATTTACCGCGGCATCAAGGGAGGCTGGATTGATAAGAATTATATGGAAAAAGCCGATAAGATGTGCGATGCCGCGCACGACAAAGTTGATGACCTCGGCCTTGTGCGGGGAGTCTGCGGCTCGCCGGAATTCGACCATCCGGGCACCGCGACCGAAGGGCAGGCTTTCTTTATCATGATGGAGACCGCACGCAGGGAATTATGAGTTTGAGACTTCAGGTTGGAAGCGGAAGGGCGCTAGGAAACGAGACTCACCCCACCTCAGTCCTCCCCTATCCCGAACGCGAAGTTCGGGATCCCGATCATATCACGATGTGGGTGGTAAAGGGCGGGATAAGATACACGGTCGGAACGGTTAGTTTGAATCTTCCGGAAGAGGTTTACGCGGGACTGGGTGTCTGTTCTCACGACTCGACAATCTCCGAGACGGCGATATTTTCAGATCTTAAATTTCAAGAAATGGGAGTGGTACCGATGGATAAACGTGTAATCGAAAGCACGCTCGAAACAGTCGAGATAGATTCGGGAATCCGGACTACGGTCTACAAGGCTAAGGAGCATTTTGAGGCACCAAACTGGAGCCGTGACGGAAACACGTATTATTATAATATGGACGGTAAAATCTATACGATTCCCGTTGCGGGAGGGACGCCGAAGCTCGTCAACACGGCATTTGCCGACAAGTGCAACAACGATCACGGACTTTCACCCGACGGAAAAGTACTGGCGATAAGCGATCAGAGCAAAGACGGCAGCTCGCGCATCTATATACTCCCGAGCACCGGCGGTACGCCGCGTCTCATAACCGAGCTTGCGCCGTCATACTGGCACGGCTGGTCGCCCGACGGGAAGACGCTCGTTTACTGCGCCGAGCGCAACGGCAACTTCGACGTCTACACCGTTTCGGTTAACGGCGGAACGGAGACCAGGCTGACGACTGCGCCGGGACTCGACGATGGACCTGATTATTCTCCCGACGGAAAGTATATCTACTTCAACTCGGAGAGAACCGGCCAGATGAAGATCTGGCGCATGAACGCCTCCGTCTCGGCCCAGACTCAGGTGACACCGAACGACGAATATAACGACTGGTTCGCGCATCCGTCGCCAGACGGCAAGTGGATCGTGTTCGTTTCGTACGACAAGAGTGTGCAGGGACATCCGCCGAACAAAGATGTCGTACTGAGAATCATGTCCACCACCGGGGGCGACCCGAGAGTATTAGCGACGCTCTTCGGCGGGCAGGGGACAATCAACGTTCCATCATGGTCGCCCGACAGCAAGCGCGTCGCGTTCGTCAGCTACAGGATTGTCATACCGTGAAAGCGGGACGAGGAGTAGCCGTTTGAACCAATCGACAACCAGAAAGGGCGTGTGCGATGAGTAATTCCAACTATTCAAGGAGGGATTTCCTTAAACTGACCGGCATGGGAACTGCGGCAATGGCTCTCCCCGGTTTCAAGGTTTTGGGGAGCCCCGACGACTACCGTGCCAAAACAGGATTGCAGCTCTACTCGGTGCGGAACGCGATCGTCGGCGATTTCGAGGGGACGATGAAAAAGGTCGCGGGCATCGGCTACCTCGGGATAGAGAGCTACACGCTTCCGGAGAATATCACGCTTGAACGCGCCGCGAAGGTCTTCAGGGATCTCGGGCTCGAAGTAATCAGCATGCATTCCGAGCTTCCCATCGGCGCCAACAGGGACCTGGCTCTCAAAATGGCAGACGCGTACAGGTGCGACACGGTAGTTTATCACGGATGGCCGGAGGGCGATAAGTACAAGAACGGGAAGAACGTCCAACGCATGGTCCACGTCCACAATGAGATCGCCGTGTTTCTCAAGTCGAAGGGACTCCACTACGGCCTCCACAATCATTGGTGGGATTTCGAGAAGAATGATGACGGCATAGTGCCGTTCTATTACCTGCGCGATCATCTGGACAGCCACGTGTTCTTCGAGATCGACACATACTGGGCGAAAGTCGCCGGCCAGGACCCGGCGAAAGTGGTGGCCGACTTCGGGAAAAGGGCTCCGCTGCTTTATATTAAAGACGGGCCGGGAGTGCACGGTCAAAAAGGGTATGAGCAGGTGCCTGCAGGCGAAGGCGTGATGGATTTCCCGGCGATCGCGAAGGCTGGCGGTCGGAACACAAGGTGGATGATCGTCGAGTTCGACGAATATGATAAGAGCATTTTCGACGGAATAGGCAGGAGTTATTCTTATCTTACGAAGCACAGATTCGCAACAGGCAGGGTCTGAGCATTACCGTTTGTTTGAAATGTAAACGCGAGGAATGAAACGATGAAAGTACTGTTTATCGGCGGCACCGGGAATATAAGCACAAGCGTCAGCAGGTTATGCGTCGAAAGAGGGGTCGATCTGTATCTCCTCAACCGCGGCAAGCGCGGAGTCAAGATCCGCGGGGCGAAGACGATTACCGGCGACATCTCCAATCCGAAGAAGCTGGCATCGGATATCGGCAAACAGAGGTGGGACGTCGTCGTCGACTGGATCGCTTTTACGGAGGCCGATATTGAAAGAGACATTAACCTCTTCCGCGGGAAGACGAGGCAATTCGTTTTCATCAGCTCCGCCTCAGCTTACCAGAAGCCGCCGACATTTCCGATAATTACCGAGTCGACGCCGCTCTGCAATCCCTACTGGGAATATTCGCGGAACAAGATCGCCTGCGAAGAGAGGCTTAACCGGGCGTACCGCGACGAAGGATTCCCTATAACGATCGTACGCCCTTCCTTCACCTACGACACGGTCGTGCCATTGGCTATAGGCGGGTGGAGTGAATACACCGCGGTCGACCGGATGACGAAGGGAGAGAAGGTGATAGTGCATGGCGACGGGACCTCGCTGTGGACGATAACTCACGCGGAAGATTTCGCGAAAGGATTCGTGGGTCTTCTCGGAAACGCCCGCGCGATCGGACACCCCTTTACTATCACGTCTGACGAGGCTCTGACATGGGACCAGATTTACATGACCGTGGCGGAGGCCGTCGGAGTGGAGCCGAAGATAGTTCATATCCCCACAGATTTTCTTATTCGAATCGATAATTCGCTGACCGGGACTCTTTTGGGAGACAAATCCCACTGCGCGATTTTCGACAACTCGAAAATCAAGTCGTTCGTCCCCGATTTCAAGGCGACCATCCCGTTCAGCGAGGGCTCGAGAAGAACGATGGCATGGTTCGATGCCGATCCCAGGCGAAAGGTTGTCAACAAGAGCACGAACGAAATGATGGATAAAATCATCCGGGCATACGAGAAGATTACGGTGTAATGCAGATCGCCTGCCGATGATGTAAACACCGTTACAATTTTCCGTTCTTAAACGAGGGAGGCTGAAATTGGAAAATGCGGCAATGCTGATTATGCTGCCCATTAGAGGCCGCATGGTGAAAGTAATCTGCAGAATGGAACGCCTGCTGTTGCCGGGCTTTTTGATCCTGCTTACCTCTGCTTTCACGGTTCAAGCCGGGGTAAAGGGTGACGACATCCGGCCCGTTCCGGTACGTCAACACCTGCTCATGGATTTTGGCTGGCGGTTTGCCTTGGGCAACGCTTGCGACCCATCGAAAGATTTCGGCACAAACAGCGCCTACTTTTCGTATTTCGCGAAGGCCGGTTATGGCGACGGATCCGCGTCGCCTGCCTTCGACGACAGAGCATGGAGGGTGGTGGATCTGCCGCACGATTGGGCGGTCGAGCTGCCTTTCAACCCCGACGGAAGTTCGAGCCACGGTTACAAGCCGCTCGGAAAGAGATTTCCGGCGACGAGCATCGGCTGGTACCGGAAGTCCTTCCTTGTTTCCGATTCCCTTCTCGGAAAGAGAATCGCCATCCAGTTCGACGGTGTCTTCAGGAACTCGGAGGCATGGGTCAACGGGTTCTACCTCGGCCAGGAGAAGAGCGGTTACAGCAGTTTCCAATATGACATTACGGACTATCTCAATTACGGCGGGAGCAACGTCGTTGCTGTGCGCGTCGATGCCACGATGGAGGAAGGCTGGTTCTACGAAGGGGCCGGCATTTACCGCGACGTTTGGTTGAACATTACCTCCCCGCTTCACATCGCGCCGTGGGGAATGTTCGTCTCATCCGACGTAAAAGAAAATTCCGCTGACGTTACAGCACATGCCACAATAACAAATGACGGAACAGATCAAGCGGGGTTCGTCGTCAGGCAGACGATTCTGGACGCGAAAGGGAACGAAGTCGCGCACAGCGAGACGGGCAGGTCAACTCTTGGCCCCGGTGCCACCGAAGAGTTTTCAACCGTCATGGCGGTCCGTGATCCGCACCTCTGGTCGATTGAATCTCCTTACCTCTATAGACTCATCACCGGTGTCTACTCGGGTGATTCTCTCGTCGACAACAGCACGACGAAATTTGGTATCCGCACGATCCGATTCGATCCGGACAAGGGATTCTTTCTCAACGGAAAGCATGTCGAGCTCAAGGGCACTAACGATCACCAGGACTTTGCCGGCGTGGGCACGGCCATCCCGGATCCTTTACAGGTCTTTCGCGTCCAGCGACTGAAGGCGATGGGAAGCAACGCGATTCGGTGCTCGCACAATCCGCCGGCACCGGCGTTCCTGGACGTGTGCGACAGCTTCGGCATGCTCGTCATCGACGAGAACCGCCTCATGGGGACCAGTCCGGAACAGCTTAACCAGCTCAAACGGATGATCATTCGCGACCGGAACCATCCGTCCATCATTCTCTGGTCCATCGGCAACGAGGAATGGGCGATCGAAGGGAACGTGAAGGGCGCACGCATCGCCTCGGATATGCAGGACTTCGCGCATCGCATCGACCCCACGCGTCCGACTACAGCGGCCTCCAGCGGCGGTTGGGGACATGGAATATCGAGAGTCATACAGGTCATGGGATACAATTACATCTTCAACGGCAACATAGACGAGCACCATGCTCAGTTCCCCGGCCAACCCGCCGTGGGGACCGAAGAGAGCACATCTCATTCCACGCGGGGGATATATGTTACCGACGCGAAGCAGGGACATATGGAACAAAGCGACCGGTCAAACGGCGACAGGGGAATTGAGGTCGGGATGAAGTTCTATGAAGATCGCCCGTTTCTTTCGGGCCTCTTCTTCTGGACCGGCTTCGATTATCGCGGTGAACCGAATCCCTTCGGCTGGCCACAGGTGACTTCCCAATGCGGAATTCTTGACCTCTGTGGTTTTCCGAAAGACATCTTCTACTACCTGAAGTCATGGTGGACCGACAAACCGTCACTTCACCTTCTGCCTCACTGGAACTGGCGGGGCAAGGAGGGTCAGGATATAGACGTCTGGGCTTACAGCAACTGCGATTCAGTCCAGCTATTCCTGAACGGTCAGAGCCTCGCAATAAAATCAGTCCCGAAATATTCTCACCTCGAATGGAAAGTGAAGTACGAGCCGGGATCACTTCTCGCGAGAGGATACAAAGATGGGAGGGAGGCAACCACAGACAAAGTCGAGACGACCGGCGAGCCGTATGCCGTGAAACTCGTGCCGGACCGGATGAGCATCCAGACAGGTGGCATGGACGTGTCGGCGGTGAGAGTCGAGGTTGTCGACTCGAAAGGGAGGATTGTCCCGACGGCCGGCAACGAGATCGAGTTCACGATCAGGGGTCCGGGAAAAATAATCGGTGTCGGGAACGGCGACCCTTCCTCGCATGAGGCCGAGAGATATTTTGAAAGCGTGAGCTCGGCGGAGATAGGCGGTCTGAAAATGAAGGCCGTGAATTCGGTCGAGAACCCGCCTGAAGTCGCGCCAGGTTATGACGATTCAGACTGGAGCCCGGCCTTCACCCTGCGAGACCGCGAAAGCAGGATACCGCAGGATTCTTCGCAATACATCGCCATACGCGGCTCATTTGATTTGCCGGCATTCACTTCGGAAACCGGGATAACTCTGTTGACAAAGAGCATCGCCCAGGAGCAGGACATTTATGTGAACGGGCATCTGATCGCGAAAGGAATCCAACGCGATGCGCCCGACCAGTCCTACAGGCTTGACCATTCCTTACTTCACGAGGGGACAAATGTGTATGCCGTGGTCGGACCCCCGCTGGTGAAACAGAACAAGTGGGAAGCGCTGAACACCGATCCCGGTATGGTACAGATAATCGATCCGGCGGCACAGTGGAAGCGGGCGGCCTTCAACGGGCTCGCGCAAGTGCTCGTGCAATCTACAAAGCATCCCGGCGAAATGGTATTGACCGCTGCGTCGCAGGGACTTACCGGGTCGAGCGTGAAGATTCGGACCGAGCCGGCGGTAATTCAACCGGAAGTACCGGCAGAAGAGTCGGCGGCGCGGCCGTGATCCGTCACTCACGAATTTCATTCATCACTCCGGCAACTGAGAACGGAACCGGAAAATCATGAAGACCTTTCGGGCAACCGCGATGCTTTCGGCGCTCTTTTT
>JAJYGB010000319.1 GCA_021785235.1 Bacteroidota bacterium | reverse complement strand
TTCATCTTGCGGTCAAGTGTCTTAAGGCTTATGCCCAAGGCCTTCGCGGACTTATTGCGGTTGAAGCCGTTCGCTTTCAGGACATTCTCGATGTGTATCTTCTCGAGCTCCGCGAGCGAAAGGCGCGTGGGGATCCTGCGGAGGTCGGTCGATTTGGATTTCGACGTCAGCGCGATGAACTCAGGAGTTATCTCGTCTCCCGTCGCGAGTATTGCCGCCCGCTCGATCACGTTTTCGAGTTCGCGTATGTTGCCGGGCCAGTCATACTCCGTCAGCATCTTCAGTGCCTCTTTAGATATCTTCTTCGCCCGGTGTGTGCGCTGCTTCTTCTCGAGGAAATGTTCCACTAACAGCGGTATGTCTTCCCTGCGCTGGCCCAGCGGCGGGACTTCGACGTGGACGACGTTCAGGCGGTAGAGTAAATCTTCGCGGAACTTCCCCTCTTCCGCTTCATGCTCGAGGTCCTTGTTCGTCGCGGAGAGTATGCGGACGTTCACACCCATCTCGACGGTTCCGCCGACTCGGCGAAACGTACCCGTCTCTATGAAGCGCAGGAGCTTGGGCTGCACGAGGTGACTGATGTCGCCGACCTCGTCGAGGAAGAGCGTACCGCCGTCCGCGATCTCGGCAAGTCCTTGCTTCAGGGTATGCGCATCCGTGAACGCGCCCTTCTCGTGTCCGAACAGCTCGCTCTCGATCAGTGTGTCCGGTATCGAAGCGCAGTTGAGAGCGACGAACGGCTTCTTCGCCCGCTCGCTGTTCTCGTGGATCAGGTGGGCTATCAGCTCTTTGCCTGAACCGCTGGGGCCGGTGATCATTACGGATGCGTCGCTCGGCGCGACTTTCAGGGCGATTTGCACGACTTTCTGAAGGGCGAGACTCTGCCCCACCAGCTCGAATTTCCCATCGCCGAGCTGCATCTTCATGACCTTGTTGTCCACGATGAGGCGGCGCATCTCCATCGCGTTCTTGAGGGAAACGAGGAGCTCGTCGAAGTTATAAGGCTTGGTGATGAAATCGAAGGCGCCCATCTTGATCGTGTCGACGGCAGTCTTGATGTCGCCGTATCCGGTCAGTATGAGTACCTGCGCATCCGGTTGGTTTTCTTTGGCGAATTTTAAGACTTCTAACCCGTTTATACGCGGCATCTTGAGGTCGAGCAGTATTACGTCGTACCGCTTCGACTGGATCTTGTTGATGCCTACCGCACCGTCGTTGGCTACGTCTACCGAGTATCCTACGTCGTCAAGCTGGAGCTTTAGAAGGTCCGATACATTTTTTTCATCGTCGACAACAAGCGCATTCAGGATCTCGGCCATTCGTTCATTCAGACAGATCTATCATTTTTATGTTGCCGATATACGCCGTGACCTTGTCACCCTTCAGGTCTCTGAGCTTCGCCACAACACCTTCGATCCGTTCGGTGTTTTCCTTCATGATGGCGAGATAGCTCAAAATATCCGGCGGTATCTGTTTTCGCTGTAGGACATTGATCGCGAGCTTGAGTGCCGCGAGCGGGTTGTTCAGCTCGTGAGAGATCGTCACGATGAGGCTCTTTATTCCGTCGATCCGCTCGCGTTGAGCGACCTTGTTCATCTCCGCCTCGGCCAGTTTCTCGCGGAGTCTTACACGCTCGACGACGTTCAGAATGATGCTCGGAAGTATCGACGTGATCGCTTCTTCCTTCAACAGATAGTCCTCCACATCGAGCTTCATGGCCTCGATCGCGATTTTGAAGTCTATGGCGTTCGTAAGGAATACGATGGGAATCCTGATACCTTTGTCCCGGATCATGCGGGTCGTCTCGAGCCCGTTCATTCCCGGGAGCTGGTAGTCGACCAGTATGATATCGAGGTTCTGGCTGTCCTGCAGAAACTTGAGCGCGTCCTCGCCGGTCTCGACCCAGACAAGGTTGAACTCCGCGTCTTTGTATGGTTTGAGGTACAGGCGCGCCAGTTTCGGTATATCCGGGTCGTCCTCGACCATCATTATGTTGAGTTCACGCTTTTCCATCGCAAAGAGTTTCCTTATGTCGGTAACAGAGTTTAAAGCTTCCATTCGATTAATCCAATCCTGTTTTTCGATATATCAGTCCATGACCTTTCTCAAAAAGGCGGGTCTTTCACCCGGTTTGGGAGCGGGGGCTTCATCCGTCGCATCCGCGTCGTCGAGCTTATTGAGGTGGATATTTATCCCGTTCCGTTCGAATGTCGGTTCGTCGAACGAACGCCAGTCCTTTATGCTCCACGACTGGTCTTTGGACTTCTCTTTGTCTTTAAGCGTGAACCTCTTCCGCGGGTCGGGAGTCGGGTTAGGCATCGGCTGCGGACGTGAGTTCAATCCTGCCGCGATGACCGTAACGATCACGTCTTTCTCCATCTTCTCATCTATCGACACGCCGACGATTACCTTGGTCTCCTCGTCACCGTTCTTCGCGACGCCACGGACCGTTTTGACGATCTCGTCGTATTCGTGCAGGCCGAAGCTCGTGCCTGCCGTAATGCTGACCAGGATTCCCTCGACCCGCTCGAGCGATACTTCCTCGAGGAGAGGATTGGAAATGGCGGCCGATGCCGCTTCGGCAGCGCGCCTGTCGCCGCCCGCGATGCCGGTTCCGATTATCGCGTCGCCCCTGGAGGCAAGGACGGTTCTCACGTCAGCGAAATCGACATTGACGAACCCGGGTTTCGTTATGATTTCGGATATTCCGCGGATCGCGTCGTACAGCACATCGTAAATCTTCTGCAGCGACGCCAGGTACCCGGCGGACTTGTCGGATATGGTGAGCAGCTTCTCGTTCGGGATGACGATCAACGCGTCGACGTATTTCTTAAGCTCTTCGATTCCCGCGTCCGCGTTTCGCATCCGCTCCTTGGCCTCATTCACAAATGGTTTTGTGACCACGGCTACAACGAGCGGGGCCTGCTCCTCCTGACCGTCCTTCTTCACCTCGTCCCGGTCAACGCCCTTCAGAATGCTGGCGACTATGGGAGCCGCACCCGTGCCCGTTCCACCGCCCATCCCGGCGGTTATGAACACCATGTCGCTGTCCTTGAGCGCACGGTATATCTCCTCGCGCGCTTCGATGGCGGCACGCCTCCCGGTCTCGGGATTAGCGCCGGCTCCGAGCCCCCGCGTCGTGCTCTTGCCGATCTGGATCTTATTCGGCGCGACACTCCTCTCCAGGTCTTGCATATCGGTGTTCATCGAAATCAGATCGACACCGTGGATACCTCGCTTGGCGATGCTGTTTATGGCGTTCCCGCCGCATCCGCCAATGCCCACTACTCTTATCCGCGGGCCCTGTTTGTCTGTGTCTAGTTCGAACACGTTGTTATGCCTCCTTTTTAGACATTGTCGATATTTTTGTTTATAAACTTTTTCAGGAACTGCACTCCCTTTCCTATTCCGAACGGGTCGTGCTTCTGCGGTGACGAGTTCTTTTCGTCCTTACCATTCTTCGGGGATGCTTTCCCGGTTTCCTCATCGCTCACTTGCGAACGCTCTGCAAATTCTATCGTCGACTTGCCCGCCCCGCGCTTCAGCCCGTACTGAACGAGTCCAACCACAGTAGCATAGATCGGGTTCTCGACCTCGCGCGCGAAACCGCCGTCGAATGTCTGCGGTATTCCAATCTTTGCCGGGACGCCGAGGACATATTCGACGAGCTCCGGCATTCCCTTCAGCAGCGCGCCGCCCCCCGTCAGGACAATCCCCGCCGACAAGTGCCGCGAATATCCGGAACGCTTGATCTCCATAGCCACGATGTCGAGGAGCTCCTCAACGCGCGGCTGGATGATCTGCGCCAGCAGCTTCTTGTTGATCTCGATCGGCTTTCTTCCGCCGATCCCGGGAATAAGTATAGGCTCGTCGTCCACGACCTCGGACACCATCGCGTAGCCGTGGTTTACCTTCAGCTCTTCCGCCTGCTCGGGAAGAATTCCCAGCCCTTTGCGGATGTCCGTCGTTATGTGGTCTCCCGCGATGGGGATAACCGCCGTATGGCGGATCGTCCGGTCTTCAAACACCGCGAGGTCGGTTGTGCCTCCCCCGATATCCAGCAGCGCGACGCCGACTTCCTTCTCGTCCTCCGTCAACACGGAGTAACTCGATGCGAGTGGCTGGAGCACGAGCTCTTGAACTTTCAGCCCAGCCCTCTCGACGCACTTGTGTATGTTCTGCGCCGCAGTGATGAGACCGGTCACGACATGCATCGAGGCTTCGACACGCACGCCCGCCATGCCGATCGGGTCGTGCGTCACCGTCTGGCCGTCGATGATGAATTCCTGCGGGATGATATGGATGATTTCCCTGTCCCTCGAGAGATGCACCCGCTTCGCGTCTTCGATCAGCCGGTCGATATCGCTCTCGGTTATCTCATGCTCCGCGTTGCTGATGGTTATTATACTGTTCGTCTTGAAACTGTCTATATGTTCGCCGGCTATTCCGACAATTGCGCTCTTTATCTTCGTACCGGGCTTCGATTCGGCAATCTGCACGGCTTCCTGTATCGACTTTACAGTCCTGTCGATGTTCGCCACAACCCCGCGGCTCATGCCGCCGGACTTGCTCGTCCCGATCCCGAGAACGTTCAGCTTGCCGTTCTGGTCGCTTTCAACGACCAGCGCGCAGACTTTTGTGGTTCCGATATCGAGCGCCACTATCATATTATTGCTCATTTACACACCTTCAATTTTCTTTTCCTTCAGATCTCATCATCGCGATCTGCTTCTGAACGTTGTCCGACCCGGTACCGACCACAATCTGACCGTCGAATCTCAAATCAACGTAGCTGTAATCCGGATTGCCGTTGCCGGCAACCTCTGTCAAAAACTTCTGGAGATAGAGAAGTTTTCTTTCGAAGTCTTTATGCCCGATAATAACCGGAAGTGACGAAGCTGTCGTGTAGGCAACCAGGTTGTTCCCGTCGAGCCGCACTTCGGCAATATTCGCGCTGAGAGCCGAACCGTACTTCTGCGCGTCGCTTATGAAATTCACTCCCTGCATCAGGGTTCCCCTGGCGGTGTCGCCGACCTGAAGCTGTCCCTCCACATTCGTGATTACCGGCATATTGTTCTTCCGTTTCATGGGAAGCGGAAGGATGATGCCCCCGGCATCCACACAAAACATGGATGTCGGCGTTGCCACAAGGGCTATCGGGTCGCGCTCCTGCACCGTGATGGTCACGTCGTACGGAAGAGCACGCACTACGACAGCCCGGTCGACAAACGGGTTTCCCTCGACCCTGTGTTCGATTTTCAGCAGGCTCAGCTTGTAAAGAGGGCTGCCGTTCCGGACATCGGCGAGATTCTTGACCTCATCGCCTGTGAGAATATGCGTGTCGTAGACCTCGACATTCTGCACCGTAAGCTGCTTCTTCCAGCTCTGGGACAGAAGAAAGAGTGCCGTCAGCGCGCTGACAACCAGTATGAGATTCAAATATGTCCGGTCTATTTTCAGCATTTTCCTATTTCTTGCCCTTTAGATGGGATCCCTTTCCTTTTCCGGCGGGTCCTTTGGACAGGAGACCGATAAATTCATCGCCGTATTTCGAGATGTCGCCGGCGCCGAGAGTCACAACGATGTCTCCCTGTCTGGTCGTCTTCATCAGAAATTCAGGAAGCTGCTTCTTGTCCAGGACGTAGTACGCTTCTTTGTGCCCGAATGACCTGGCGTCGTTCACTATGAGCTCGCCGGTGATTCCCTGTATCGGCTCTTCGCGGGCAGCATATACCTCCGTCACGATAAGGACATCCGCGTTGAGGAAGCTTCTGCCGAACTCGTCGTGAAAATCTCTCGTCCTCGAATAGAGGTGCGGTTGAAATACCGCGACCACTCTTTTCTGAGGCCAGCCCGACTTCAACGCCGACAGCGTGGCTTTCACCTCGGTCGGATGGTGCGCGTAGTCGTCGACCACCATCACCCCGTTAGTGTCAGCTTTTATCTCGAGGCGCCTGTAGACGCCCGTGAAAGATTCCACGGCCTTCTTGATCTCCCGGAAATCTATTCCGAGCTCGAGGCCGATGCCGACCGCCGCCATTGCGTTCTTTATGTTATGCAGACCGGGGACTTTCAACCTGATCTCTCCAAGATCTTTGCCGTGCCGCAGGAGATTGAACGTGCTCATGCTCTCATGGAACGAGATATTCACGGCCCGCAGGTCCGATTGCGCGTTGAGTCCGTATGTGACCACTTTCTTTCTTATGAGCGGAAGTATCTCCTGGATCGAAGGCTCGTCCAGGCACAGGATTACAAATCCGTAGAACGGGACCTTGTTCGCGAATTCCACGAACGCTCGTTTGATATCTTCGAGGTCGGTGTAGATATCGAGGTGCTCTCGCTCCAGCGTGGTTATCGCGGCTACTACAGGCGTAAGCTGGAGGAACGACCGGTCGAACTCATCCGCCTCGACGACGATATACTCGCCATGTCCAAGCCGCGCGTTGGTCCCGCCGAAACTTGAAAGTTTCCCTCCGACGATTACCGTCGGGTCGAGCCCGCCCTCCATCAGGACGAGGCTCGTCATGCTTGTCGTCGTCGTCTTCCCGTGCGTGCCGGCGATGGCGATGCCGTATTTCATCCGCATGAGTTCCGCGAGCATTTCCGCCCTGCGTATCACGGGAATTTTTTTCTCGGATGCGGCGATAAGTTCCGGGTTGTCCTGGTGGACCGCCGATGAGTAGACGACGACATCCGCCTCGTCGAGATTCTTCGCCGCGTGACCTTTATAGACTTTCGCTCCCAGCTTTGTCAGCCGTTCCGTTATCTCGCTCAACTGCCGGTCGGAACCCGACACCTCAAAACCCTGGTCGAGAAGTATCTCGGCTATGCCGCTCATGCCGATCCCGCCAATCCCGACCATATGTATTTTTCGCACGCTCTTAAACATGTCCGCTCTCCTTCACCCTCCGGGTTTCGGCGGGCAAGCCCACTTTCTGGCTGAGCTCTTTGAAAGCCTCCGTTATACCCCTCTCGTCGTGGAAATGGACGGGGTTGATCCTTACGGCCCGCATCTGGTTTTTCATTTTAAGTTTGATCACCCGGAAGCTGCCACGGACTTTCATCCGTTTCGCCTTGCCGACGCGAACCCATTCGATCTCGGAAAGCTTTATCTCCTTGCTGTCGAACCTGTTCTGAAGGATTATCGAATCGTCGGTGACGACGATGTCCCTCTGGTAGAGCATATTGAAGACGAGGACTATGACCGAATACACCAGTACCATTATGAAAGCGTAAACGATCGGGTCCTTGAAGACGAGCCTGAACTCGCTCTCGGCGAAAGTCCCGCGTACGACGGCATATATTATGAGCGCTATTGCGTAAACGGCGACCGATTGGTAGTAAAATTCGAATCTTCGTTTGAAATGTTTACGCATTTGCGGCGATCCTCAATACGGATTTGGCGATCACGTCCGCGGCGTCTTCGTGTGAGAGTGCGCGGATTTTCTCGCGCATTGCCGAGACCCGCGACGCGTCGTCCAGGAGGGCGAGAAGTTCTTTCCGGAATTTTTCGTCCGCTTCGGACTCCAGCACCATAACAGCCGCTCCGCTCTCCACGAGCGAGCGCGCATTCTCCACCTGGTGATTCGCCGCCGCGAAAGGATAGGGGACGATGAGTGCGGGTAGGTTGAAGTAGATAAGTTCAGCGACAGTGGTTGCGCCGCCCCTGCAGACAGCTATGTCAGCCGCCGCGTAGGCGTAATCCATTCGCTCTACAAATTTCTCAACCCGGATATAATCCGGACGATTCTTTTGGCTCTCGCTGATTCTCTCGTAATCAACCGAGCCTGTCTGCCATATCAACTGGTATTTGCGGCTTATTAACTCGTCAACGACTTTTGATACTGCACTGTTGAGTTTTACCGCTCCCAAACTGCCGCCGGTAACAAGGAGTGTTTTTCTCTCAGCGCTAAGGCCGAAGAAGCTCAGCGCTTCCTCTCGCTTCACTCTCGGCATTTTTCTGACAGGGCTTCCCGTCAGGTACAAACTGCGGCGCACACGAAAATACTTTCTCGATGACTCAAATGCAATGTGGATCTCGCGCGCGAACGGCGCGAACAACCTCGTCATCGCTCCGGGATAACTGTTATGCTCCTGTAAAACGATCGGCGTCCTCGTCATCACCGCCGCCGCACACACCGGTCCCGACACGTAGCCGCCCGTGCCGACCACGACGTGCGGTCTGTACGTCAGCAGCAGCTTCAGCGACTGCATCACCGACACGACGATCTTCAACGGCAGCAGGAAGTTCGAGAGCCTGAACTTCCTCGAGAAACCGCCGATCCATATCGCGCGGAACTTGTAGCCGAGCTGCGGTACGATGCGCGCTTCGATCTTATTTTTCGTTCCAACAAACATAACGTCGACGTCTTTCGTCGTCATCAGCCTTTCCGCTATTGCGACAGCGGGAAATACGTGACCGCCGGTTCCGCCGCCCGCGAACACTACACGTATCATCAGCTGTATATCCTTCCAACGACAGGTTCACTACTCCTCACCTTCAGCTTCTTCGACTGTTTTGGTTGGACGGGAACCGCCTGTGTCTCCTGCAAACCCGGAACCTGTTTTGAAACATTGAGCAAAATCCCGACGGCGAACGAGTTGATTATCATGGCGGTTCCGCCGTAGCTGACGAACGGCATCGGCAACCCGGTTGTAGGGAAGAGCCCGATCGCGACGCCTGCGTTTACAAACGCGTAGAAACAAATCGCGCTCGTGATCCCGGTAGCGAGAAGGTAACCGAACCTGTCCGGCGCCCTTTTCGCGATCGCCGTCCCGCGGAACGCGATGAAAAGAAACATTAACAGGACCAGCACTGATCCCCACAAGCCATACTCCTCGCCGATTATCGAATAGATGAAATCGCCGTACGACTCGGGAAGGAAAAGATTCCTCTGCCTGCTATTGCCCGGGCCGACTCCGAATATCCCGCCGTTGCCGAAGCCGATAATCGACTGGCGTACCTGGTAATTCCCGGCACCATGATGCATCCACATCTCGATCCGGTGAACGCGGTAGGACTCAAAGACGAGAACCACCGCGCCGATGGCCAGGGCGGCGCCTAAAAGCGCTGCAAAATGCGTCTTTCGAACGCCTCCTGCCAGAAACATCACACCCACCACCGCCAAAATCATCAAAGCCGTGCTGAAATTGGGCTGCAGGACGATAAGTCCCGCTATGACGGCCGTGGCAACAATAGGGGTCGTCAGATTCCTGTAATCGTGGAGTTTTTCCGCGTTTTGAGCGAGATATGCCGCGGTGAAGAAGAGAATCGCGATCCTGGCAATCTCCGAAGGCTCAAAGCTGAAGATTCCGAGATGTATCCACCTTGCGGCTCCCTTTATAATCACCCGCTGTCCTATCGCCACCAGAAGCAGAAATGCCGAAATGACCACCAGGTGAAAGGCGTATTTTTCATATTTGTGGTAATCAAATTTCGCCACGACAAAGATCAGTACCATTCCGATCAGTACTTTGAAAAGATGACTCCGCAGGAGGTAAGCCGGGTTCTGGAATTTCAGTTCCGACCAGAAGGCGCTCGCGCTGTAGACGACGACGAGGCTCATGAACATCAGCGAAAGAACCGCGAAGAGGAACCACTTGTCCGCCGGCTTGACGGTCTTCTTGCCGGTATCGGCAATTTCCGGAACCTGGTTCTGAATATTTGCGATTGTGTGCCTCACAGCTCCATCACCAGTCTTTTGAATTCCCTTCCTCTGTGTTCGTAATCCTGGAACATGTCGAAGCTCGCGCATGCCGGTGAGAGGAGGACCACGTCGCCCTTCTTTGCTTCGCGCCGGGCTTTTGCGACCGCGTCTTCCATCGACGCCGCCATTATGCATTTAGTCTTGTCGGCAAACTCCTTCTGCATCTTTGGCGCCGCCAACCCGATCAGTATCATGGCCCGCACTTTCTTCTTCACGGGCTCGAAGAGGGGGGAATAGTCGTTGCCTTTGTCTTTTCCACCGGCTATAAGG
>JAJYGB010000217.1 GCA_021785235.1 Bacteroidota bacterium | reverse complement strand
TGTCCATCCTGCCGGTCGACCAGGGGATCGAGCACAGCGCCGGGGCATCCTTCGCCAAGAACCCCGCGTACTTCGATCCCGAGAACATCGTCAAGCTGGCGATCGAGGGTGGTTGCAACGCCGTGGCTTCCACGTTCGGCGTGCTGGGGGCGGTTGTCTTAAACGCAAACTGGTCCGCCGTGTCCGTGGCAAACACCGGCGCGGCCGAGTAATTCACTCCATCATGCGAGTAGTATGCGCGGCTCAAGCCGGTATCAACACCGGAACTGCTAAACGCCTTGACTGCAATGTAATCGGACGAACCTTTTTGCCAGAATGTGAAATCGTTTGATCCTACAAATCCGATAGTTTTTATGGCGTCCCATGCGTTCACAATGCCCCAGCCATAAAAATTATTCGGGTAGGAAAAAGTATTGGAGTCGGCTTGGTTATAATACCGGATTGCGGTGTTCTTCAGCAGGTTTGTGACCTGCATGGGAGTGTAATCGGGTCTGACGGAAAGGATCAGCGCAGCAATTCCCGCCGTTATCGGGGTCGAGAATGAAGTCCCGCTCTCGTATGCGTAGGTGTCCGGACCGGGGACAACGGCGACGTAGTCCCCCACGCCGTCAGCTACAACGTCGGGTTTTGTCCTTCCATCGTTTGTCGGGCCCGTTGAGCTGAAATAACCGAGCTCTCCCGTAAAGTCCACCGCCCCCACTGAAAGTATGCTGTCCGCGTCTGCAGGTACATCCATTGTCCCGGTGACGCCATTTCCATTCCCCTCATTGCCCATTGCCTGGACAACGACAACGCCAAGCTCGGCTGCTCGCGTAGCCGCCCTGCTCGCTATCGACTTCTTTCCGTTGAAATCTCCTCGCCAGAAGAAGTAAGATTCAGCGGAGTCGATAGCGCCGGAGGAATCCACGAAAATATTGTACGCCACCGATGAGGATACTACGTCGACGCCGCGCGACTCCATCCATTCGATACCCTCAACCCAGTTATCTTCTTCCCATTTGTAGTCGGTGACCGGAACATACTCGGTTTTCGCGAGCAAAAACGACGATCCGTAAGACACGCCGATAAGGTTGCCTGGCGAGTAGCCGCCAATGACCGATAATGTCGATGTTCCGTGGTTGTCCTGGTCGGATGAATCTCCCGGCTGATTGGCGGTTATGGAATCGTTCTGGATGAAATCGTGTTCGCCCACAATCTTTATATGATCGAGTGCCTGGTGTGTCTCGTACCGAAACCCGGCGTCGAGCATGCCTATTATTATCCCCTTACCGTTTATGCCAAGAGATTGAACCTGAGGAATACCACTGAGCTCGAGTTGAGTCAAGGAGGGACCATAAAAGGATGAGTCACCTGGTTGTGATGAAAAGGTGGACTTCGCCAGTCCCGTCCCGAATGGCGGAACGGGGCGATTCGCTTTAATCCGATCTGTGTAAGCCACGATGCGCTTGATGCCAGCTACGAATGGGAGCCTTTCCGCATTGTCGAGCGCTGCGGAATCCGCGACCGCTACGGCGGCGTTGAACCACCTGCTGGTTCCGACCACGTTGAGCCCAGCGGACCTTAGACTGTCCAGGTAAGCCTCGCAAACGGGGAAATCCGAGATCGAGACGATTCGCGATGCCGGCAATACTTTCTTTCGCCTTTCGATCGCCCGCCGGGACAATACCCCGTTCTGAACGAGAAACTGCTCCGCCGCTTCCTGGTTGCCGACGCCACCGGCCTCAACGGCATTTGGCTTATCGCGGAAAAATATCCAATATTTTTTCGGACCAGGAACGGGTGAAGAAGAAGGGATCCCTGTCTGTCCATAGGCAAACGCAGCCGCAAACGAAGCGACGATGCTTACGATCAGAAGGACCCGGAAGACTCTCACTTTTCAATTCTCAAGAAGTCTGCGGACTATCTCCGATGTATTTGTATTTTCCGCTTCGGCGTTGAAGTTGGTGATTATCCTGTGCCTCAACACCGGTAGCGCGGTCCGCTTGACGTCGTCGATGTCAGGGCTCAACCTGTTATCCAGGGCGGCATTGGCTTTGGCCGCAAGGATCAGGTATTGTGACGCTCTCGGCCCGGCACCGTAACTGACAAACTGCTTCACGAAATCCGGCGCACTGCCGTTCCCGGGGCGGGTGCGATTAGCCAGGTCGACAGCAAATTTAACGACCGAATCAGATACCGGCACGCGCCTCACAAGTTCCTGGAAGTGAAGTATATCGGCGCCATCTACCACTTTGTTTATCGACGGGGTGTACTGGCCGGTCGTAGACTGGACGATCTTTACTTCCTCGTTGAAGGAGGGATAATCCAACCAGAGATTGAACATGAACCTGTCGAGCTGGGCTTCAGGGAGAGGATAAGTCCCCTCCTGTTCAATGGGATTCTGAGTTGCGAGGACAAAGAATGGCTGCTCCAGCTGAAAGGTCTGCCCGGCAGCCGTGACACGATATTCCTGCATAGCCTCCAGAAGAGCACTCTGAGTTTTCGGAGGAGTACGATTGATTTCGTCGGCGAGTATGATGTTTCCGAAGAGCGGGCCCTTGACAAACCTGAATGATCGCTCGCCCGTTTTCACGTTTTCCTCGATTATCTCGGTGCCCGTGATGTCGCTCGGCATCAGGTCAGGCGTAAACTGTATCCGGCTGAATTTCAGGTTGAGAGAGTCCGCCAGTGTCTTCACGAGGAGCGTCTTGGCCAAACCCGGAACGCCGATGAGCAGGCAGTGCCCGCGTGAAAGGATCGTCACGAATATCTGCTTAACAATCTCCTCCTGTCCGACGATGATCTTGGCGATTTCCCCGCGAAGCTCAACGAAACTTTTGTTGAGACGCGATATCCCCTCGACATCGGAGGCCTGATGCTGCTTCAAAGAATCCTGGCTCAATGCACAATCCTCAGTTTAGAGTTCCCTGTTTTTGTTTTCTGCCGGTGGCTGACCTTCGGGCATGGAGATTTCCACGCGCCCGAACTTCTTAAGACTACCGGCAATCTCTTTCGAGGCGCCGCTAAGAACAATGGCCATGTTTTCCGTTTTGATGTATTTCCTGGCGACCGACTTTATATCTCTCGCTGTGACCTTCCGGATATTTTCCCTGTAGTTCCTGTAGTAGGTTTTCGGAAGTCCGTAGAGCTCGACTGCCACCACCCGCCCCGCCACCTGCTGCGGCGTCTCGAGCTGGATCGGGAAGAGTCCTGCAAGATAGTTCTTCACCATTGTCATCTCATCTTTCGACGGCAGAGTCTCCCTTATGCGACTGAGCTCCTTAAATATCTCCGCAATCGTCTCCGATGTAACCTCGTTCCTCACATCGGCGGAAATCTCAAAGGCCCCAGGCAAAGCACGAGCATCGAATCCGGTTCTTCCTCCATAGGTATAACCGTGAACTTCCCGCAGGTTCATGTTGATGCGCGAACTGAAGTAACCTCCGAGGAGCGTGTTCATCACAAACACTTTGAGATAATCCGGATTGTTTCTGGCGATTCCCAGGTGGCCCACCCTGAGAGCGGATTGTACGGCACCCGGCTTATCGGCGATAATCACACGCCCACCCAGCTTGTTTTCATTCGGGACAGGAACGGCCGATCGCTTGCGCCGCCCTCTCCATTTCACGAAGCACTTCGCAGCATACTTCTCTGCCTCTTTTCGCGTGATGTCTCCCGCGAAGACCATGAAAGAATTATCGGGAGCGTAGAAGTCTTTGTGAAACGACACGAAATCGTCTCGTCTCATTTTGTGGATCGAGTCTTCGTTCCCTATAAGGGGGTGTCCATACGGATGATCGCCGAAAACTACACCCGCAAATTTTGTGTCGGCGAGGTAAGCGGGATCGGCTTTCAACTGTTGGATCGACGCCATCCGCTGTGCCTTCACCCTATCGATCTCCTTTTCCGAGAAAACCGGGTTTAGCACAACATCCCGCAGTATCTCGAATCCGGCAGTGAGGTGACTCTTCAGAACGGAAACGAATACCTGACTGGCATCCCATGAAGCGTTATTAGAAAGCGATCCGCCGATGAAATCGATTTCCTCGGCAATTTGCGTCGCGTTCCGCTTCTTTGTCCCTTTGGTCAGGAGCTCGCAAGTCACGCTGCTCAGCCCGGGCAAGTTGCCGTCAAATGCCGCACCGCTTTTCACGACGAATCCCATCGTAACAATTGGCAGCTGGTGGTTCTCTACCACGAATATCTTGAATCCGTTGCCGTATTTCTTCTCGAAATATCTCGGGAATGAGACTCTCCCGGATGGACCAGCTTTGGGAGGCTTCGTTCTGTCCGGAACGGCTTTTCGGTTTGATTTCATTATCTGCTCACTAGAATTTAATTCAGTCTGAATTCCGAATCAGACGTGGGACAAAAATATATTCTTAAACATGATCCGACGGGTAATAGCGGATAACGACCCGATTGCCTCTTCGCAGAAGATTTCCGGCCGCGCTCCGTATCGATTCCCGGCTTACGGCCAGCTCTCGTTCAACCTCGGAATTTATCATCCCGGCGTCATGGAAAATGGTGTGGTAGTGCGCCAGCGCGTCGGCAACCCCGCTGTTTGTCGAGAGTCTGCCGACATATGAGGAGAGAGTCGAATTCCGCGCCTTCTCGAATTCGTAGGGAGTCACCAAGGAGTGTTTCAATCTGTCGATCTCTTCGTCAAAAATCCGAAGGACTTCCTGCTCAGAATGTCCGGGCGCCACAAACGCCGTAAATAAGAAAACACCGGCCTTTTCCATTCCCTCGATTGAGACTTCAAATTCTGATACCGCCTGGATGTCATACACGAGACGCTTGTACAGGCGTGAGCTGTTTCCGTCGGAAAGAATTTTTGCTATCTGGCTCAGTTCATAATACTCTGGCGACCCCTCCTGCGGAACCTTGTATGCCGCGAACACCGCGGGAGCCGGGACGTTTCCGCGGAGAGTCTCGGTCACTTCACCCGCAAGCGCCCTGTCTTCGAAGTTGACCTTTCCGACATGATCGGGGCCCGGCGGTATATCAGTAAAGTACCGCCTGATCAGGCGCTCCGCTTCGCGCTCGTCTATGCTCCCGCTAACGACCAGGACCGCGTTGTCCGGTGTGTAGTGACTTTCATAAAAATTGCGGACATCGTCCATACCGGCGGCATTCAAATCTTCCATCGAACCTATAACGGGCCAGTGGTACTGCCCGACCGGGAAAATCAGACCCTGCATTCTTTCAGTTGTGTCTCCGTAAGGCCGGTTGTCGACCCTCCATCTCTTTTCTTCCTTCACCACTTCTCGCTGGGTAGAAAGTGCTTCTTCAGTGACGCTGAACTTCAGCATCCTGTCGCTTTCGAGCCACAATGCGAGCGGGAGCTGGTTCGAAGGAAGCACCTCATAGTAGTTTGTCACGTCCTCGGTCGTATATGCGTTGTTGTAGCCTCCCGCCAGCGAGACATGCCTGTCGAACTCACCCTTCTTCACGTGTTCCGACCCTTCGAACATCAGGTGTTCGAACAGGTGCGCGAATCCTGTCTTGCCTTTTCTCTCGTTCTTCGAGCCGACATGATAACAAACATCGACGGCGACTACGGGTACCGACTTGTCCTTACGAAGGATTACAGTCAAGCCGTTGTCCAGCCTGAATTGAGTAAAACCTACCTTCACAGTCAGCCTGTCACCCGGCTTTCCATGTCCCGCCGTACTCTTCCGAAGATTTCGCATCGTCACGCTATCCGCCCACACACTGCCGATGTGATTCCGGGCCGAACAAACGCATCTTCATCCGACTCTTCACTCCTTTGTTTGCTTAGGAAGATAATAAACCACCACGGAGTCCTCGGTATCAAGGTACTTGTCCGCCGCCTCACGGACCTCTTTGTCCGTGACTGCGAGAAGTTTGTCGAGATAACCCTTTATCATTCCGGCATCGCCGAAGAATGTATAAAAGTGAGCCAAATTATCCGCTCTTCCCATTGACCTCGACAACTGCTTGACCCATTCGGACGACGCCTGGTTCTTCACTTTTCTGAGTTCCCTTTGCTCCGGGGGCGTTTCTGCAAGTTTTCGAATCTCTTTCCTGATCATCGCCTCAGCTTCTTCCGGCTTCCGCCCGGGAGAAACGACCGCGTGTACGACGAAGACACCCGGATCTTCCATATCCACGTGGAAGGCGTCCACCGATTGGGCGATCTTCTCGTCGTAAACAAGTTTTCCGTACAACCGGGAGCTCTCGCCCTGCGACAGGATGCTCGCGGCAAGGTTCAATGACTCCGAGTCATGCGACATCATCGCCGGAACCCTGAACAACATGTAGACTGCGGGCAGAGACACGTTGTCATACACGACTTCCCTTGTCTCTCCGAGTAAAGGCGGTTCGGCAATTGCCTTAAGTTGAATTCCCGGTCCACTTTTTATCTCGCCGAAGTATTTATCCACAAGCCGTCTTGCGGCTAACGGATTAAAGTTTCCCGAGATTGACAGGACTGCGTTGTTGGGCGCGTAGTACATCCGAAAGAAAGAACGAACGTCCTCAACCGAAGCGGCGTTCAGGTGATCCAGGTATCCAACCACCGGCCAATGATAGGGATGGGTTTTGAATGCCAGTGAGAAGATTTTTTCCCAGGCTGTACCATAGGGACGGTTATCGACTCGAAAGCGCCTCTCCTCCTTCACGACCTCCCGCTGGTTATCGAGGTTCTCCCGGCTTATGTCGAGGCTCATCATGCGGTCCGACTCGAGCCACAACGCGAGTTCAAGCTGGTTGGACGGAGGCGTCTCGAAATAGTTCGTGCGGTCCCATGTCGTCGAGCCGTTGAAAGTTCCCCCCGCCTGCTCAATATACTTCATGTGCTCGGCCTTGCCGACATGCGCCGAACCCTGGAACATCATATGTTCGAAGAGGTGAGCGAACCCGGTCCGGGATGGTTCTTCGTTCTTGCTCCCCACGTGATACCAGATGTTGACAGCTACGACCGGCGCATTCCTGTCGGGACTCAAGATGACATGAAGCCCGTTCGACATATCGTACTCAGAGAACTTCAGGAAATCCAAATCCGTCTCCGTGAGATCGCGGTGAAAGGTTGGAAGGCGACTGTCCGAAAGACGCTCCGTATGAAGCTTATAGAGCCCTCTCCGTCATCAACTCATTATCTTCCAGTAGACCTGCTTCTTTAGCTGCTCGATCCAGTTGGTGTAGGCCTCATTTTGCTTCATGCTCAAGGCCATTTTCTCCAGACGCGAGTAGTCTTCATTGAGATTGACCTTATGGGCCGGGATCCGATCGCGTAAATAGACTATATGATATCCGTACGTCTTCCCCACGTTCACTTTAACCGGCTTGCTGATTTCGCCGACTTTAAGCTCGTTCACAGTCTTCAGGAACGAAGGTTCAAGCTGGTCAACCGAAACGGTGCCGAGGTCTCCACCGAGGTCGCGCGTATCCTTGTCTTCCGAATATGTGCGGGCAAGGAGTGCGAAACTCACGCCGTGCATTGCGCGTTCGCGGAGCGTGTCCAGCTCGGTGATAACCGAATCGTCGTCAGAGGTCAAATGCGGGATAGTGATGAGAATATGTCTTGCGTGGACAAGATCGCCACGGCGCTGCAAAAGCTGGATTATGTGAAAGCCGAACTGGGTCTCAACGATTCCGGAGATTTCCCCCGGTTTGAGCGCGTAAACGGCGTGTTCAAATTCGGGAACAAACTGACCTCGCTTAGCCCAGCCCAGGTCTCCTCCATCTGAAGCGCTGCCGGGATCCTGTGAGTATTTCTTGGCGAGCTCGGCAAAATCGGCGCCGTGCTTGAGCGAATCGAGGAGCGCTTCCGCCTTTGCATAGGCTTCCTCCCTCGCCTTGCCACTCGGCTTCGGAACTATGAAAATGTGGCTGAGTGTAACCTCCTCGGGCACCTCCTGAAGGCTATCCTTGTATTCATTATAAAAGTTTCGAACCTCGAGCGGCGACACCTTCATGTCTCCGAACTTATTTTCTTTCTCCTTATCAATTATAAGCTGCTTACGCATATCCTCCTTGAACTCATTGCGGATCTTACTTATTGACATGCCGTATATCTGTTCGACTTTTTCCTGGCTCCCGACCTGTTTGATAAGATTCTGAATGCGCGCGTCCAGCTGCCTGTTTACGTCGTCATCGCTCACGGTAACGCTGTCCAGAATGGCTTGGGTCAGAATGAGCTTATCGTCGACCATTGCCTCGAGAATCCTCTTACGCAGTGCCGGGTCGTCCGGGTTCAGTTTGTTCTGATAGGCCGCCAACTGCACCTGGTAGTCGACCTCCGATTTCAGAATAATCTCGTTGCCGACCACCGCGGCTATCTGGTCGAGAACTGGTTTGGTCTGCGCGGACGCGGCACCTGCAATCAATGCCACCAGAATCAATATTTCACTTACTCTTCTCACTCTAATCACTCCTGAGTACTGGTATCTCTTATGGCGACGCTGGGATCGATCTGAAAATCTCCAAGGCCGCGCAGGGAATCAACGATCGCGGCATACATTTTCTGCCGTTTCTCAATGGTCAGCCTCTGCCGTATCTTCGATGAAGCGTAGTTCAGCGGGAGGGGGTCTCCCGGGTTAATCTTCGTAATCACCTGCACTACGTAGCTCAGACTATCCACCTGAATCGGGAACGACACTTTACCCGGCTCCAGCGACTGAACCACATTCCAGACGGCATTGTTGCTGTTTGACGCAGTGAGATAGACGGAGTCTCTCACGTCCATGATCGCGTATGTGGGTATGTCACTGAAAACGGCCGACCAATTCGTCCCGGACACAAGCGCGTTCCGAAAACCGACGGCCAGGCTGCGCTTGTCGAAAGCCGCGTAGCTTACGAAAGCGATGTCCTCCGAAGCCAGGAATTCGTTCCGGTGAGCGGCATAAAATTGGGCGATCTCCGCGTGGGATAAATCGAGCGGCACGTCGTATATCTTCTTGTTGAGAAGCATGGTGATCGCCAGCTGAGTGGAGAATTCCTTCACCCTCTCGCTGAATTCCGGCGTATTGTCGAGACCAAGCTTCTTCGCTTCGTCGAAAAGTAATTGCTCATCGACCCAATGCGATACATAGTTACGAACGGCATACGCGGAACTGGTGTCGACGTGCGGAGCAACATTACGCATGTAGAGATGAGTTCCGTTTGCCGACGCCAGGAATTTTCCCCGGTCCACCTGCCTTGAACAACCTATGAACATGGACGTCAGGAGGACCGGCAGAATGATTCTGGAGAGACTATTCCTTTGCAAGCAGCTCATGAAATGTCTTCTCATCGATCTTAACGCCGAATTCATTCCTGAGGCTCTGGATCCATTCGGACTGGAGCCTCTTCGATTCGTATTCCTGGTAATCCGAAGAAAGCTCGCCGCGCGCTTCCTCAAAAGTCTTCGGCTGAGGGGGAACAAATGCGTTTACTCGAATTATCGAATAGGTCCCCTCATAATTTACCGGCTGGCTGAAGTCACCTTCCTTCATGCGGAACGCTAAGGTAGCCAACGTATTGGATGAGTCGGCAAACAATCCCCAGCGGCCATCATTAGCCTTGAGCTCCTTCGAGGTGTCGTACTTCGAAGCCAACGTGTCAAAATTGGCGCCGCTCTCAAGGAGTTTATGGACGCTGTCGGCAATCGCGACCGTACCAACTTCAATCCTGCTCAGGTCGACCCTTCTCGGCCACACGTACTCGTCCGCATGACTCTCGAAGTAAGGCTTGAGGACACTGTCGGATGTCGCCACTTTGCTCCATACCCGGTTCTGCTCGATCTGGTAAATCAAAATACCGTCTTCATATTTCTTGATGAGCGAATCAAACTCGGCATAAGTCGGAGCCTTCATCACGGCATAATGAGAAAGAACCATATCCTTAGAGGTCTCATCAATCGCTTTTTCCACATTGGCGCGTGTTATCGGCAGGGAGGCAAATCCCTCACTCGACTTCGCCGTCGAAATCACGGTGTCCACAGTCCCTGAATCATTGTCGAAGGTGAACAGCGTTTCGTTCATCTCGGAGGGCGTCAGCAGAGAATCAAAATCTGTTTCGGCAAACGACTTCGCG
>JAJYGB010000044.1 GCA_021785235.1 Bacteroidota bacterium | reverse complement strand
ATGACAGCCGCCGCGATAAGCACGGCGACTATGGGATGAACTCCGCCCGGTATAAGCTGTGCGAGCCCCTCGTTGAAAGGGGAACCGTAAACGATCGCAAGATGGACAATGTATACCGTCAGTGAACTCTTCCCGATCGCGGGAAGGATTCGCGGGAAACGAAATGACCGCATGCTTACATACCCGACCCCGGACGCGACCATCGCCACGATGCCGAAGCGGAGGAGGTTGATCGCAGGAAGGGCGCGCCAGTAGTCCACGTACGGCGAGACGTACCTGATCTGCGCAAAGTAGAAACCCGCGGAAAGCACGAGGGCGGCCAGCGATGCTTTTGCAAAACTTCTCGTGAGAACCCGGGCTCTGGTTTCGGCCGGGAGGCCGATGGCGGCCGCCCCGAACGCCGCACCCGCAAACAGGAACGCCGAGAACGGGAAGAATGTAAAATATGATCCGGCCCGGTATGTCAGGTACGGATAGATCGCCGGATGCATGAACTTCTCCCATTGAATCGGCTCGGTTATCGGCGCAATCGCGAGCGAAAGAACGGCGGCAACCACATACGAGCGAAGGAGAGCTCTATGGCTTTTCGAAACCAGCGCGATCACTAGTATGACCAGAAGCGAAAGAGAGATTATCTGGAGCGCATCCGCGACGTAGAATATCTTCCACCCTTCCTGCGAAACTTCAGATGGAGCGTAAAGCATCTGAAGAGGCATGTGAAGCCCGTAGCCGATAAGCAGGAGCGTGCCGATCCTCCTCAGTCTTCTCTTCTTTGCTTTGCCCGTGACTGTCAAGAGCCCTCCCTTGTGCTTCACGGTCGCAATTACGAACGCGAGCCCCGCGGAAAAGAAAAAGAACGGCGCGGTCAGGCCTCGAAAGAATGTCCAGAACTGGAAAAGGGCGCTCGCCCCATCCTTATAAACGGGACTCATCACCGCGTCAATAGTATGCCCTTCGATCATCAACGTCACCCCAAGAGCGCGGAGTATGTCTAGAAGTATCAGTCTATTCTTGTCTTCCATCGATCGTATAATTGTGTTTAATGGTAGTTTGGAACTTCACAATGGACGCGCCTCAGCCCAAAAGGTTGATATGCACCATGCCACATGAATAGCGGGAAATCGCCCGCGAATGTTTAAACAGCCCACGACTTTTTTTAACGTTAAATCTATAACTACAAGAAAACTTACAAGTTTAGCAAAGCCGGATCGCACCGCCCCTACAAGTTTCACGAGGAATTCACGCGGTTCCCCTTCTATCGGAGGCGGGGCAATTCCAGCTTCCGAGCGGTGGATGAATCTGACGGCCTGCCGAGTTCAACGCCCAAAATTGGGAGTCCGGACTTTCTCCTCCACGGATGATTACCGGCGCTCGCATGTTGAACTCTTTCAGAACGCCTAGCGGGAATCCTACTTCTCTGAGACCCCCTGCGATTTCAGATAATCCTGAAACTTCATCTTCTTATAATAATCACCGTTAATATACTTCAACACGTTGATAAATTCCTGAGGCCCCATGTAGCCAGGCGCCGCGGTGATCGGCTGTCCGTCATGCGTCAGAAAAATCGTTGTGGGGTAACCGTTCACGCCAAATGCGGAAGCAAGCTGCGCGTCCGTAACGTGCATGGTGTCTACCGATTCTTCCCGGTTGCTCTCAGCGTTCAATCTCACCAGCACGTAGTTCTCGCGGAGATAGTTCTCGATTTCCTTGTTGGAGTATGTATCATGCTCCATCTTCTTGCACCAGCCGCACCAGTCCGTGTAAACGTCGACGAGAACCTTCTTATTTGTCGCGGAAGCTTCTTTCAAACCCTCCGTGAAATTTGTCCACTTCAAATCTCCGTTCTGAGGCTGGCTCATATTCGCTCCTCCGGATGTTAACAAAAAAGCGCTCAACAAAAGGACTAACGCTGAATTCATTCTTACCTCTCTAAGTTTAAAAAATGTCGAACTGATATATGAACGGAGAAGGGGCCGTGAAAAGTTCATCGAACGTGGGAAGAATCGAAGGGTCCCCGGTCGCGAAACCATATTTGACGGCATCGCTGGGCTTGAGAAACCCCGAATAAACTTGCGAAAAGATCTCTATGTCGGCCTCAAACTGCGCGGGGCGTCGCGTATCGTCGACGATTGTCTCGCCGTTATGAATGTGAATATTCAAAAGACGCGAATTCTGGGGAAGGCTTCCGTCCGTCACTTTCACGACAAAATCGGAAGGAGATTCTATGCTGTGCCGAAGACGTGAAAGCGCGTCCCGGACGTTTATGACCCTCAACATGAACCCGGGCGCGACGGTAGAGAAGGACTTGTATTCGAAGAAGACTCTGCGGTAATCTCTCTCCCTCGGTTCTTTAAGGAAAAGATGCAGTGGATAATCCGCCGGTCCGAGAAATCTTATTCTTGCCACCTGTTCCCCCATCGCTGAAAGAAAACCCCAGAGCCCGCGATGCGCCGCGGCATTCAGACCGACGAATTCCTTTATGTTGATGACAGGCTCACTGAATGCCCCCGGTGCCGCTGCTGCTTCCTTGTAAAGCTCAAAAGCAAGATAACCTCTTGCCTCGCCGTCGTCGTAAACATAAGCGTCTTTGAACTTCGGAAGGACTACGAGATCCCAGAAGGCATCGTTTCGCAGCGGAGTAAAACACCCCCGGCTCTGCACCTCCTGCTCGAGTATCCTTTTCACTCTGCTCCGGTCGGACTTCACGAAGGATCTGACGGTCGAGCGTTCCGGGAACGGAATAATGTCTGCTGGAGAAAGATCGTATAACATCATGTTGCCCACATGGGCATAACCGTATTTTTTATAGAACCGGTGCCTGAAAGGAAAGAGCATCGATATCGGGAAATCCATATCGTACATTTTCTTCAGGGCTTCTCCCATAAGCGCGTCCGCGATCCCGCGCCGCCTCGCCTCCGGCTGCACTGCAACCGCCGCTATGCCCGCCATTGGCATTCGGACGCCGCGCGTGTAAACGTCGAAAGGGGTTATCCTGAGACAGCCGAGTATGCCGCTTCCCGCGCTTTTGTCCTCGATGACAAACATGTTCGAAATGGAATAGCGCGGGTTGTTCTCGATGCTGACGCGGATTATCGAGGTGTCTTCGAGGAACGACTTGGAAAGAAGCGCGGCGATCGCGTCGCCGTCACTCCCCGTTGCTTGCCGGATTATCATTCGAAGTATCCTTTGAATGCTGAACTTCCGATTCTCTCAAGAATTCCATTATTTCGTTATAGACCGTTTCTACCTTTATCCCGTTCCCGCCACTTTGAAAAGTGCAAACGTGCGGATCCCCGGGGCACTTCGTCTGGCAGAAATCATCGGGCGGCAGGACGATCTTCGTTGCGCTCCCAATAGGTCCCCATAACTTAGGCGAACACGCGGGCAGCGGACAAAACATCGACACGGTAGGAGTGCCAACCGCCGCCGCTATGTGCATCGGCCCCGTGCTTGCCGAAACGAAGACTGATGTCTGCGATATTACCGCCGTAAGTTCGCGAAGCGAAAGCTCTCCGAAAATCGTTCGAACCAAGTGCGCGTAACCGTGGTCGAAAGCTTTCTCATAAGCGCGTTCGCTCTCCGAACCCGTTACCAGGACCTGCAGACCCGACTGAGACAACTTGGCGGCGAGCTCGGCATATCTTCCCACTTCCCAGTTCGGCGACGAGCGTCCGCTACCGGGGTGCACGCAAATCACTGGCGTGGCCATATCAAAACCTTTTTTTGCCAGAAAATTAAGAGCGCCTTTTCTCTCTTCATCGGTCACAAATATCTCGGGCCGATTCCATACGATCGGCTCCTCTCCGTTCTTTCTCGGAACGATCCTACGGACGAGATCGAGCATATAGTCGGACTCATGACGCAACGGGATGTACTTGTGTCGAGAGACACCATGTGTCAGCGTGATTACTTCATATAAAATATGTCCGACGCCGATGCGGTAAGGTATGCCTGCCAGAAACAACATGTAGGCATGCCGCTTCGTCGGCATGAGAAGGAGTGCCACGTCAAACTTATATGATGCGATCTCTCTCCTTTTCTTCATGAAGGAGTCGTCGGCATCTCCTTCTCGTCCCGGATCGTCTGTGATGACGACGTCGATGTTCGGATTATAATTGAGAAGAGGAGCAGTGTAGGGCGAAACGAGGGCGCCGACATAGCAATTCTTAAGTAATTGCTTCAGCGTATGATACACGGGCGTCGAGAGCACAACATCGCCGACTCTGTCGGGCCTCACAACGAGGATGCGGAGGTTATCTCTATTGATTCTGCTAAGCAAACTCGACTCAATACCGTTCTGATGTCAATATAACTCGCTGGAGGCTGTGTTACACGCGTCACACGCTCGGAGTGGCTACCGTAATTTTTCACTTGCATTAACAATAATGCAACTTTAAATTAAGGCGAGTTTAATAGAGTTTCGACGAGGATCCCACCCTACCCCAAGAATCCTCGGACTATCCGTACCGACCTGCTGGCTACCCCACAGCGGGTCGGTTTTTTTATGCGGCTACCCGCGACTTAAGCGCACACCGGTGATCCTTGGCACAGCGCATGTGGCAGAGCGCGTTTGCTTCGCTGTGCCAGCGCGGGAATTCATGGCACAACAGCTTTTGAACGGGTATCCTACTTTTCATAACTTGTAAAAAACCCGGAGTTACCATGGAGCTCGAAAAGATTCAGTCCGCGATCAGATTGCTCGGCGCGGATGGCTGGCTGTTCTTCGATTTTCATAACCGAGATCATCTTGGCCTGAAGATTCTCGGAATGGATTTGAAAGGTCTATCGACCCGTCGCTGGTATTATTTCGTCCCGGCGGAGGGAGAGCCGACGAAGCTGGCGCACAGAGTCGAGCCGACGAAGCTCGATCATCTCCCGGGACAAAAGAAGATGTACTCGAGCTGGAGGGAGCTTCATTCCAACTTGAAAGAGATCCTAGGTGCGCCGAAAACAATCGCGATGCAGTATTCACCAATGAACGCGATCCCGTATGTTTCAATCACGGATGCCGGGACTGTCGACATCGTCCGGAGCTTCGGCCATGAAATCGTCTCCTCGGCGGATCTCGTGTCGCAATTCGAGGCGCTCCTCGACGAGAAGGCGGTGAGGTCGCACCTCAAGGCGGGCAAGCTTGTCGACGCGGCTCTGGCGGAGGCGTTCAACGAAGTACGCAAGTCGGTGAGGACAAAGAAATATAAGACGGAATACGAGATCCAGCAGTTTATCATGAAGAGGTTCAAGTCAAACGGGCTGGTTACAGACGATCCGCCGATTGTCGGCACTAACGACCATCCGGCCAATCCGCACTTCGCCCCAACAGCGAAGGGTTCTAGAAAGATAAAGCCGGGAGATAAGCTGCTGATCGATCTCTGGGCAAAGCTCGACAAGCCCGGCGCGATATATTACGACATAACGTGGTGCGCGTTTATCGGCGACGAAGCACCCGAAGAATACATCAAAGCGTTTTATACCGTGCGCGACGCGAGGCGAGCGGGATTCAAATTCATTAACGAACGACTCGATTCCGGTGAAGCGGTTGCTGGCTGGGAAGTCGACGACGTTTGCAGAAATGTGGTCAGCAAGGCGGGCTACGGTATTTACTTCACTCACCGTACAGGACACTCGATCGGCGAGGAAGTGCACGGCAATGGTCCGAATATAGACAACTTTGAAACGCAGGACACTCGCCAACTCGTGCCTGGGTGCCTTTTCTCACTCGAGCCGGGGATTTACATGGATGGAAAAATGGGAGTGCGATCGGAGCTGAACGTCTACATAGATAGTTCGAAGAAGGCGCGTGTTACGGGGAAAGAACAGGACGAGCTCGTACTAATTTATTAGATAAGCGAATCGAATTATCATGCCCAAACAAACAATCAGGTTCGCGTGTCAGAACTGCGGTTACGTGTCACCGCGTTGGACCGGTCGATGCCCTGAATGCGGAGAGTGGAACAGTTTCGTCGAGGAACTGCTGGAAGAACATCGCGGGAAATCCGAAGCACGTGGTTCAAGGTCCGCGGTCGAAATCGTGCCGTTGAGTAAGGTTGAAGTAATCGAGGGGAAACGGCTTCCGACGGGAATTGAGGAATTCGATCGCGTGCTTGGCGGCGGACTCATGCCCGGCTCCGTGATCCTCATAGCCGGCGATCCGGGAGTTGGGAAATCGACACTAATGATGCAGCTTGCTCGGTCCGAAAGACTAGGCAAGATTCTCTATGTAACTGGAGAGGAGTCGCGTGCCCAGGTCAGGGTCCGCGCGCAGAGGCTCGGCATTAAAGATCTCGACAGGCTCTTTGTGCTCGCCGAAACCGACCTCGACGCCATCGAGAAAGCCGTTTCGGACTTTAACCCGCCTGTCCTTATCGTCGACTCTATACAGACTATTTACCATCCCGATATCATGTCCGCGCCCGGAAGCGTCAGCCAGGTACGTGAGTGTTCCGCGAAACTGGCCCAGCTCGCGAAGGTTTCAGGGACCGCGGTATTCATTGTGGGACACGTGACGAAAGACGGGACGGCAGCCGGACCGAAGGTGCTGGAACACATCGTCGACGCTGTCCTCCAGCTTGAAGGCGAGCGCCACTACGCATTCAGGATACTCCGGGCTTACAAAAACCGCTTCGGATCTACGAACGAGATCGGCATTTTCGAGATGCAGGAAACCGGTCTGGTCGAGGTCGAGAACCCGTCCGAGATATTCCTGTCCGAGCGGAGCTACGGCGCAAGCGGATCGACAGTCACCGCGGCAATTGAGGGGACACGTCCGATACTCCTAGAAGTGCAGGCTCTCGTCACTCCGACCGGCTACTCGGTTCCACAGCGAACTGCGACCGGACTCGACTACCGCCGGCTAAGCATAATCCTGGCAGTCGTCGAGAAGCGGATGGGGATAAAACTCGGATCGTTCGATGTTTTCCTGAACATTGCCGGTGGCGTAAGGATCGACGAACCCGCCGTCGATCTCGCGGCCGCAGTTTCGGTCATATCGAGCTACAAGGATATCCCGGTTGATTCGAGCACTCTCGTGATCGGAGAAGTCGGGCTTGCCGGTGAGGTCCGGAGCGTAAGCCAGATAGAGCGCCGGGTACAGGAGGCGGCGAAGCTTGGCTTCAAGCGGGCTATAGTGCCGCATGCCAACTTTTCCGCAGGCTCGCTCGGGAAAGGATCGAAATCAAAACTCGATATCGAAGTAATCGAGGTTCAGAAGCTGTCGGAAGCTGTTAATCATCTTATTTAAGAAGCACGATTCGTCGAATCATTTAAGAACGCAATTATTAATTCGGGATCCTCGTTGAATTCCTACAACCCATTTCACAATTACAGACTGAAGTTGAGAAGATGAAAATTATCGGCCTAATCGGCCTCTTGGCCATCGTCGCGTGTTGGATACCTCAGACTCTCGAGGTCTTGAAAACGAAGCGCGCCGACATGAGTTTTTCATTCCTTATTTTTTATCTCGTGGGAAGCATCGCGCTCACCATCTACGCTCTCGGAGACGTTATTTTTCTGACGTTGAACCTGCTCACTTCGATAGGAAGCGCGATAAACCTTTATTACAAGATGTTCCCGAAAACCGAAGAAGTGAAGGAAACCAGATGAAAGTAGTGATTGCCACGCACAACCGTCACAAGGTCCAGGAGATACGCGACATCTTGTCCGAACAGGAGATCGAACTTCTTTCGCTCGATTCATTCCCGGAAATTGGAGAGATAATCGAGGACGGCGACACGCTCGAAGACAACGCGAGGAAGAAAGCACGAACAGTCTACAACGCGACCGGGATCCTATCGCTAGCCGATGACACGGGGCTGGAAGTTGAGGCGCTCGGAGGGAGACCCGGCGTTTATTCCGCCAGATATTCCGGAGAGCACGCGACGTACGAGCAAAATAACCGGAAGCTACTCGGAGAGCTGAAGAAGTTTCCTCCCGAAAAGAGAAAAGCAAAGTTCAGGTGTGTGATATCAATTATTGGTAAGGGAATCGACGAGATTGCCGCAGGTGAAGTACCTGGCAGGATTATCGACGAAGTTCGCGGAAAGAACGGATTTGGTTATGATCCTCTCTTCATGGCGGACGGATACGACATAACCTACGCGGAGATGGACTCAGATTTAAAGAACAAGCTAAGTCATCGGGCAAGGGCGCTAGAGAAAGCAAAAATAATTTTGACGAGGCTTTCCGGGGAAAACCGGGCAATGTGATTTTGATCCCGTTCTATCCCCTCGCCTCCGCGTTGAGACAAAGAGCTTAAACATCGCACAACCTCCGCGGACCTCAGACCCGGCAGTTTTCTCGGCTGTGCGGCCATGTGAAAAGAATGCATCCGGTCGGCAACCATCTCTTGACCCATCTGAATGACTCGCCGCTATGCTGGGGACATGCATCTTAGGGCATATCCAGGAAACGTCACGCCCATTCGGCGAGATGGTACGCTCCCATCCATCGCGGCGGTCCTACAGATAATCCAGGTCACTTCCGATCTAACCTTCCATCAAGCGTTCAAGAGTTCGAATCCAGGATCATAAGAATCTGAGTGCTCGCGTCAAGTTGTGAGGTTGTCATTCCTCCCATGCCGGACATCATTGTAGATACAGCCCCATAGAAAGTCATGTAAGCTTGGACAATCGCGCCGGTTGTCGACGCGGAATTCAGCGCGGCCTTGAGAACGGAGCCTGCACCCCCGGCAGCCTCTATTTGCGCATCGGCACCGGATACAGTTGAGCTGTCGGACGAGTCCATATCCAGGAGTTGCGTTACAATGGCCGAGTGAAAGCTTTCAAATGCCGAAGAAATCTCAGTGGATGAGACCGCCATGTTTAGATTGGCAAGCAATGAAGCGTTCGCGCTGTCGGTCGAGGATATCTGCGCCTCCGTCGCTCCACCTGCCTGCATTTCGGACAGCACTGCCTGCCCGGCAAGCGTTGCGCGCACGAGTGCTGAAGATTGCTCGACGGAAAAGTTTATGCCCGCCGAGAGCGACTGAGTATTGTTGGTCAAGGCCGAGCAGGAAGCATCCTCCACTTCGGCAAGTGTTTGTATCGGAATCCCCGCGGAGACATACGCGCCGACCGTCGCGGCGTAATACGTTTGCAGGGCCACATTATCCGCCGCCGAGTCGCCATCGGCCGCGTACATCGCCGATTCGAAGCTCGCCTGCGCCTGCTGACGCGCCGTCGCCGCGGATTGTATTTGAGCCTCAGTGATGTTGAACTGCGAGAAGGCGGTAGCTTGTGCACCGGCCTCCGCCTCGAGAGCCGACGCGAGTTGCGCTATCGCGTTGGAATTCCCCATGACATTTGCTGCAACCAGAGGCGTGATGAAAAGCTGAAGATCCGCGGGCGTTACCTCGGTTCCTTTTCCGTCCGCTACTATTTTCGAGTAGGCCTGCGACTGCACCGTCGTTTGATCGGTTAAAGGCTGGCAATTGACGGTTTCTCCATTCCTTACTTCGCTGCTGACGATCGCTTCCCACTGGCTGGTGCCCTGGGTAGCGACGGCGACGAGATCGCCGACACCATCCAGATTCGTTTTCACCGAGAATCTCCCTTGAGCGTCAGTTGTCACCGGAGCGGTAGAGACAGTTTTCAACGACCCATCGACCTGGATTTCGGCGAGCGCGATCGTTGCGCCCTGTACACCGATAGACCCGGATGAACTCGCGTCCACGCTGCGCACTCCATTCCGTCCCGCAAGTTCTCCAGACTTTGCCAGTCCCTGCTGACCGTTCACTTCACCTTGAACAACCGATTGCTGCTGAGAACTCACTGGATTGTTGCCGCGTTTGGTACATCCGGCCAAAAACAGGGCCGAAGCGATTGAAAGTGAAATCGCTAATTTCCCGATAGTCGATTCGCTGAATCGTATACTCTGCATATATCCTCCTCTTATAGAAAAATTCCGCGCAGCCATGTATATCGCCACGATCAACGGTAAAGATTCAAGAGTCGTGCCGTTAGTTTGAGCCGCACCTCGCGCTGAAATGAGGCACAACTTCCGGAATGAGTGTATCTCCTACACGCGCGCTGCGTAAGGAGTACACAACTCCAGCGTCCTGCAACTCTC
>JAJYGB010000557.1 GCA_021785235.1 Bacteroidota bacterium | reverse complement strand
CCAAAAACAGAGGCTGCCGCCAGGTTAGCCTTAAGGTTCACCTGGCAGCAGCAGGAGGAGGAAAGAGGGAGTATTCCTAACTATAAAAATTTTTGGGCCGCTGAGATATGGCAGTGCCTTCCCCTGAGCGAGTAGCATTTAAATAAATCAGCAGCCCAAAACCCTTTGGTTCTATGATAGTCTCATCAATATAATTTCTAACGTGTCGTACCGACGGAAGCAGTGAAACCGATTTCGAATTGTTCAATGACAGTGGACTCACAATTCGACCTTCATTTCGCATGCGAAACAAGGCTTCCCGATTTCTCGAGAGTCTTCCTGATTGTCTCGCTCAGCTGCCTCAAATTGAGAGGGCGCTCCTTCAGCAGGACGACATTGGTGTCAACGTCCGCATAGTCCTCGTCGCAACATTGGACGACCAGGACGGCGGGCTTTCTCTTTTTCAAATTCGCGAACCAACTTCTTGAACGACTCGGATCTCTTGTCGGCGCGAGGATAACCAGCGGGAGGTCCATGGCTTCAGAAGCATCCGTGGATACCCTTCTCGTCTCGTAGCCTTCCTTCTCGAGGAATTTTGTTAATAATTCAAACATCGCCTCTTCATCTGTCATGATCCCTACGGCAACCTTCGTATCGAGCGTTCTCATTTCGGTCTCATTTTATCAATCGGCGTGCCGGGGCTACGGGGGAAAAAAAAGCTTCAAAATTGTGCACGTTGAAAGACGTACCGGGATATAGACACAGACAGTCGCGGCATTTGCGTCATTTTACCTGAAATGAAGGGTGGAATATTACCGCATCAGTCAAAAAGGCTCTCCTACAGCAGAGAGGATCGTATCTAAAGACGCCTGAACCCGCAGGAATGCATCATTGCAAATTGTTCTGCAGTTTCCAAACTTATGAAGAGAATACTCGACAAAAGGAAATGTTCAGCACACTCAGAGCGAAGGTTGCGGCGGGTTTCACTGTACTGGTGATCATAAACGTGATCGTCAGCGTCTGGTCGATATACAATTTCAACCAGCTGACGGAGGCAATCACGAAGATGATCAAACAGAACTACCAGAATGTTATTGCCGCTCAGAATATGGTCGTGGCCCTCGAGAGGGACAACAGCGCTCAACTGGTGATGCTGAACGGATACGTCGACCTCGGCTACAGTCAATTTCAAGATAACCACGACGATTTCTTTGTATGGTATCAACAGGCGGTCAACTCCAACGTCTCTACTCGTGGCATGGTAATACTGGACAACATCAAGAACTCGTACGCCCAGTATTCTGACGCGACGGACTCTCTTCGAAACGTCCTCCGTTCACACAGCCATGCTTATGCTCAGGATTTTCACTACAAGAACGTGCTCCCCTTGTTCAACAAGATCAAGGACGAATGCTTCCAGCTTCTTGACATGAACCATAACGCGATGGTTGCCACCGACACAAAGGCCAATGATATATCCAACCAGGCAACGGTGGCGGTACTGGGGGCCGCGCTGCTCGCGATAGTCCTTAGCATCGTCGCAAGCTGGCAGTTCTCTCAGTACATCCTTGAACCCGCAGAGAAGCTTACCGAATCCGTCCGGAAGCTTGGGAGAGGCTACATGGATGTCCGTGCGGACATCAACTCAAGGGATGAAATCGGAGAATTAGCCAGGGAATTCAACCGTATGGCCGAGCGGCTGAAAAAATACGAGGAAATCAATATTGAGAAACTGATTTACGAGAAGAGAAAATCTGAAGCGATAGTCGGGACGATTTCCGACCCGATAGTGGTGGCGGACCGCGAAGGAAGAATAGTACTGATGAACCAGCTGGCCGAGGCCGTATTCGACGTCTCGGAAGAAGCCTCCATCGGCCAGGAATTTCAGCGCGTCGTCAGGAATCCTGAGCTGAGCAAATACCTGACCCGCTGCCTCGGAGGTGAAAGTCCGCTGATCATACCCCCTTATTTCGAGCTTCGCTTCAACGAAGAAAACCGGTATTTCAGGATAAAGCTGAATGCGTCCAGAGATGATCTGGGAAAGGTGTCCGGTGTTGTACTGATACTGCAGGACGTCACGCAGTTCAAGGAGCTGGACAAGATGAAGTCCGAGTTTATGGCCCGGGTGTCTCACGAGTTTCGCACACCGCTTACCTCCATCAACATGACTCTCGATATACTCAAGGACGAACATATAGGCCACGTGAACAAGAAACAGCATGAGCTCCTCGCCGCCGCAAAACAGGATGCTGAAAGACTAACCAAGCTCGTCCGGGAATTGCTCGAGCTCTCCCGCCTCGAATCCGGCAAGATTCAGCTCAAAGAAGACCGGATAGACGCAAAAACTCTCATAGAGTTCTCCGTCCAGCCGGTACTGCTTCAGTTCAACGACAAGAAAGTGCGGCTGATTCTGAACACCGACGACAATATCCCGGAATTCGTGGCAGACTTCCAGCAGCTTTCCTGGGTGGTTTCAAATCTTGTTACGAACGCACTGAGATTCACCGACCCGGGCGGGAGCGTCACGGTGGACACCACAATGAACGACGAGGATCTGATCGTGGCTGTCCGGGACACCGGCTGCGGAATCGAGCCGGAAGAGGTGGCAAAGGTTTTCGACAAGTTTGTACAGCTTCATGATTCGTCAAGCCCCTCCCCCGGCTCGGTTGGACTCGGCCTCTCGATCGCGAAGGAGATAGTCGAGCTTTACGGCGGCCGTATATGGGTCGACAGCAGAGTAGGGGCCGGGAGTGTATTCACTTTCTCCATACCGATTGAGAAGCGCATAGCGCACGAAAGAAAAATATCCGCATGAAAGCAGAAGTTCTCCTCGTCGACGACGAAACGAACATACTTCGGACGATGACAATCTGTCTCGAATCGATAGGCCTCGAAGTTACAGCAACATCCAAACCCGACGAAGCGCTCAGGATGGCATCAGAAAGACATTTCGATATCGCCTTCTTTGACCTGAAGATGTACCCGATTGACGGCCTGACGCTTCTGGGTGAAATAAAGAAATTCTCCGCCGACACCATAGTTGTGATTGTCACCGCACACGGTTCCGTCGACACGGCCGTCCAGGCCATCAAACAGGGCGCTTACGATTACCTGCAAAAACCCTTCGACTTCCAGGAACTGCAGCATTTCGCCCAGAAAGTTTACGACCACTTCCTGCTGCAGAAACAGTTGAAGGACTTGAAGGAGGAGTTGCACAGATACCAGGCGGCGGAGGACATTATCACAACTGACCCGCAGGTTCTGTCCCTCATCAATCTGTCGCGGGAAGTCGCGGACACGAACATAAGCATACTCATCGAAGGTGAGAGCGGCACAGGAAAGGAACTGTTCGCGAAATTCATCCACACGTCCAGCGCCAGGAGCAATGCACCTTTCATGACCGTAAACTGCGCAGCTCTTTCAGAAAGCCTGCTGGAGAGCGAGCTTTTCGGACATGTGAAGGGGGCATTTACGGGAGCGGTGCGCGACAGGCAGGGCCGCTTCGAAATGGCGGACGGAGGCACCGTGTTCCTAGATGAAATAACGGAGATACCCACCACTACCCAGGCAAAATTACTCCGCTTCCTGCAGAGCCGTGAATTTGAACGGGTCGGCGATTCGCAAACCATGAAAGTCGATGTCAGATTCATCGCCGCGACGAACCGAGATCTCAAGGAAGTGCTCGCGGCGGGTACGTTTCGCGACGATCTGTACTACAGAATAAACGGCGTGACGATTAAACTCCCGCCTCTCCGTGAACGGCCGGACGATCTCCCGCTGTTGATCAAGCACTTCATAAGAAAATTCGGCGGAGACCACCTGCCGGAAATCGACCCTGTCGCATTCGGGCTTCTCGCTAATTACCGATGGCCCGGCAATATTCGCCAGCTCGAGAATGTGATCGAGCGCTCCGTCCTCCTCGCCCACAGCAAAAGGATAGAAGTTCACCACCTGCCCGAGGAAATCAGGCAACAGGAGAGCAAACGGTTGGTTTCTCTGGATGAGCTTGAGAGGGATTACATCTCCAGGGTGATACGGGAGGTTCCGACTGTCGAAGAAGCGTCGCACATCCTTGGGATAGATCCTGCGACGCTTTGGAGAAAGCGGAAAAAGTACGGACTTTAGAAAGCGCTCAGGACGTGAGAGCTAACTTCCGGAGGTATCGCAGGCCGTACCGAACGTAAACGAGTAGGCCGCAAAGGCATCGGAGCGCGGCTCAAGCGTCAGCAAGTGTCTCCCGTATTTCTTGTCCTCTATGATATCGTACATTCCCGGGTTTGTCACGGTGATATAGGTCCTCCCTGATTCATCCGACCGCATTCCTGAAGGTCTGTCCCCCTCCGGCACCGGAAGACCATCCCGATACACATAAACCCTGAATGTATCGTGCTCGTCGGGGCGCGGCAGGCCCGAGGTGTCCGGCCGTATGACAAGGTTCACGGAAGAAGCCGCGTAGTTCATGAGCAACTTGCCTTTCCCGGGATCGCCCGTGTAGCGCACGTATTGAGCCCGTATTTTCCACTCCCCAACAAGATAGAACCTGTCTTTTTCGATGCTCTTCGGCGCAGGATAATTCACGACCCGGTCGTCGGTATAGCCCTCCTCATTTCCGATCTTCCCTATTTTGTATCCGAGGTAGGTTTCTGAAGTGGGAAGGTAGCAGACCGCCCCCGGGACATCCGTGGGACGGAGCGGCTGCATGACAGGCGGGAAGCTTAGCTTCGGGTCCGACGCTTTCAGGAGTTTCTGGATCATCGATTCGGTATTTCCATACTCACCCTCGCCGACATGATTGTATCGCAGTACGCCGTTCCCATCGAAGAGGTATTCCTCGGGCCAGGAGTTGTTACCGAATTCATTCCATAACCTGAAATCGTTATCCATAACGATGGGATACTTCAGACCGAATTTCTCGACGGCAGCCTCAAGGTTCCGACCTTTCTGCGCAAACTGGAACTCAGGGCAATGGACACCGATGATGACCAAGCCATCCTTCGCGTACCGCTTGTACCACTCCTTCAAATAAGGCAGTGTTCTGATGCAGTTCACGCATGTATAATCCCAAAAATCAAACAGGACGACCTTACCCTGAAGACTATCCACAATACCCGGGGAAGCATTAAGCCAGTCATCTGCGGGGAGGTTCGGTAAGGCCGGCATTCCGATCTGCAGGTAACCCAGGTCCGCTGCGCTGTAATCCGGATTCCTGTAGACTTTTGTTCCGCCAAGCGAGCTGCACCCGATGTTGAACACGAGGGGAAGGAGGAATATTAAGACCGACAACCGGAGTTTCATACGTACTCCCTTTCGTGGAAATTACCTGGACGACGTAATTCGCGGCCGCCAGTCAGGCGCGGCCCGGCAACGATACATCCCTAACAGATTATTTCCCCGAATTTGTTCCCGTCAGGGAAGTACAAACTCGTGTTCGTGTGGTCGGATCGTGAGTACGGGACAGGGTGCTTTTCTGACGACTTTGTCGGCGGTACTCCCGAAGAGCACGTGATCCATGCCAGTCCTTCCATGCGAAGAGATTACTATGAGGTCGGCGTTCTCCCCCTTTGCCACCTCGACTATTTCAATGAAAGGCTTTCCGACTCTTATTATAGGAGTCGCTTTGATCCCGGCAGGAATCTCCCTTTCTACCAGTTCATTCAACTGCTCTTCGCTATGCTTGCGTATTTCCTCTTCCATCGCGGGGATGCTCACCTGCCCGAAGCTGAAATCGGCCGGATAGACAATCGGCTCGACGATGTGGAGGACTATCAGCTCCGATTTGAAAAGCTCCGCGAAGGTGACTGCATACTTCAGGGCATGAAGGGAATACTCCGAAAAGTCCTGAGGCACCAGGATCTTCTTAAGACTGACGGTTGACATGGCGTCCTCCCTCTTTCTTGTTCGGTCTGCTTTCCAATTCAGCGCTCAATTTTCCAAGCTGCTCGTTTGTAATCCGGAGGCGTGCACCTATTACCTCTCCGAGCTTAAACAGAATTTTCGTGCCCGATTTAGGGGAGCGGTTCAACAAGTCGACAAGATCGGGCCTGAAGAAACCGATGATTTTCGAATTGGTCTTCGCTACGGCAGAGGCGCTTCGCGGAGATTCGTCAAGGAGCGACAACTCGCCGAAAAAATCGCCGGGGTTCAATACCGCAAGCTGCCTCTGACTGCCATCAGGTTCGGTAAGCAGGATATCGACCTGGCCCTCTTCAACGACATACATACCAAGCCCGGGGTCCCCCTGACTGAAAACGAACTCGTCGGCAGCGTATTCCCTCCTGTGGACGATAGAGCCCAACCGGCGCAACTCTCTTTCGGTAAGCTTCGAGAAGATTGGCACCTTCGATAGCAGCCCCTCGATGGAATTGTCTTCTTCTGTAGCTTTCCGGAAGAAATTATGCCACAGGCTGTTCTGTTCCGCTATATTTTCTGTCATTTCTCGCGAAGTTAGTCATAAACGAATGTCAGCCAGTCGTGCTTGTCTTCGCCATCCTTCACGATGTTGAAGAACCGTTTCTGCATCTCGCGAGTAATGGGACCGGGTTTCCCGTCTCCCACTTTTATCTTATCCACAGATCGGATCGGGGTAATCTCTGCCGCGGTCCCGGCGAAGAACACCTCTTCGGCGAGATAGAGTATTTCACGCAGCATTACTTCTTCCCTGACCTCGATGCCGGCTTCTTCAGCCAGCGTCATAATGCTCAATCTCGTTATGCCCGGAAGGATGGCAGAGCGCAACGGCGTGGTGAACAGGATCCCGTCGTGGACTACGAAAATATTCTCTCCGCTTCCTTCGCTGATGTAGCCGTTGGCGTCGAGGGCAATCCCTTCCACATATCCGTTCGCGAGTGCCTCAAGCTTGATGAGCTGGGAATTCATATAATTTCCGCCGGTCTTTGCCATGGTCGGAAAAGTGTCGGGTATCGGACGCCTCCAGCTCGAGACGCACACGTCGATGCCTTCATCGACCGCCCCGCTGCCGAGGTACTGACCCCAATCCCAAACGGCAACGGCAAAGTCGATGGGGTTGTGTATGGGGTTGACGCCGACGTCACCGTATCCCCTGTACGCCACAGGGCGAATGTAGCACGCTTTCATCTTGTTCGCACGGATCGTATCCATCACAGCCTGCTTCATCTCTTCGCGCGAATAAGGTATCTCCGCCCTGTAAATCTTCGCGGAGTTCTCGAGCCGTCTCAGGTGCTCATCGAGCCTGAAAACCCCGGAGCCTTTTTTCGTATCATAACAGCGGATTCCTTCGAACCAACTTGAGCCGTAGTGTATTACATGAGAGAGGACATGTATCTTGGCATCATCCCAGTTGACAAGTTTTCCGTTCATCCATATCTTTTCGACTTTCTTCACTGCCATCGTCGAGGAACCTCCGTTTAGAAATCTTTCTTGTAGACTCTGTATGTCTTGTATTTTGTCGCGTTCAGCAGGTCAGCACTGCGGTTCATCATCAGGTTATCTTCAAGCACCCAGGACGCTTCCCCGTCAAAATAACCGAGCTTTACCGCGCGCTTCGCCGTTTCGTAAAACAACACGGCCGCAATACCGGTTTGCTGATAGCTCCGGATCACTCCTAGGACCATGATCCTGACCCAATGAATCTTTTTCTTCTTGGTAAGGAGATGATAAACACCGGGAAGCAAGTGACCGTTCTTGTTATGCTTCAGGGCCTGATTGATGTCAGGAAGCGACAATGCAAACCCGATCGGTTTGCCGTTCACTTCGGCAAATATGGCAAGGTCGGGTTCGACAACCTGCTTAAGGTCCTCCGCGAGGAAGTCGAATTCCTCATCGGTCATCGGAACGAAACCCCAGTTCTTGCTCCAGGCGTCATTATAAACTTCTTTTACCTTCTTTATTTCCTGTTTCAGCTCTTTCATTTTAATGCCTCTGAACGTGAGGCCTTCCTTGTGCGTTATCATCCTGGTCACGCGCTCGAGCTTATCTGTAAAAACCTTGTCCTTGTTGACGTGATAGGCGAATAGGTCCTTTTCTTTCTTGAGCCCGTAATTGGTATAGAGATCAAGGTAATATTTAGGGTTGTAGGTCATCAGTATGCGCGGATTACTGTCGAATCCTTCCACGAGAAGACCGACCTCGTCGTTGGTCGAAGGGTTCATGGGGCCGCGCATCGATGAGAACCCCTTCTTCTTTATCCAGTCTTTCGAAGCGTCGAAAAGGGCGTTTGCGACAGCCTGGTCGTTGACCGACTCGAAAAAGCCAAAGAAGCCGATCTCTTCTTCCTGAAACTTGTTATGATTGTGGTTTATGATCGCCGCAATCCTTCCGACGAATTCCCCGTCTCTTTTCGCGAGGAACATCTCCATTTCGGAATGGAGATAAAACGGATTCTTCTTTGTATCCAGCAATTTCTTCCGGTCCATCAAAAGCGGCGGAACCCAGTAAGGATCATCTTTGTAGATCTTCCACGGCAATTTTATGAAGGACATCAGATCCTTCTTCGTACGGACGGGCTCAATACTGATTGGGCTCATTGCTTTCCTCTTTTTTGTGCTTCACGTATAGAAGTATGGTTGAAGTGCATCTCCCGGTCAAGCGATAACTCCGAGTTCTCTTCCGATTACTCCGAACAATTCGACTATCTTATCAAGCTGCTCCGGTTCGTGAGTAGCCATGTAGCTGGTCCTCATCATTTCCTGTCCCGCGGGGACTCCCGGCCTCACGAACGCGTTGGCGTATACGCCCGCCTCGAACAATTTCTTCCAGAACAAAAGCGTCTTCATTGTGTCGCCGATAATCACGGGGACAATCGCAGTCTTGTTTTCATGAACGTCGAAGCCCAATTGTTTGAGGCCTCTTCTCACGCGGTCCGCGTTTTCTATAAGCCGGTCGACCCGTTGAGGCTCTTCCTCGAGAATCTTCAACGACTCGATGGCTGCCGCCACCGAAGCCGGTGTCGGGCTCGCGCTGAAAATGTAGGCAGGAGAATTATGCCTCAGATAATTGATGACCGATTTATCTCCGACGACAAAACCTCCGAGCGAAGCGAAAGTCTTGGAGAACGTGCCCATCACTAGGTCCACCTCTTTTTCGAGCCCGAAATGGCTCGCAGTCCCGCGCCCTCCTTTTCCGATCACTCCTACCGCATGCGCATCGTCGATCATGACCCTTGCGTTGTACTTCTTCGCGACCTTGACTATGCTCGGCAGATCCAGAATATCGCCCGAGGTTGAGAATACCCCGTCAGACACGATGAGTTTCGGAGCCTCGATGGGTATCCTTGAAATCACAGTTTCGAGATTCTTCGCATCGTTGTGTTTGTACCGGACCAGCTCCGCGGTCTGTCCCTTCGAGATGAGCGTACCCATGACTATGCACGCATGATTGTCCCGATCAGAAACGACGTAATCACCGTGCGACACCAGAGTAGATATGACTCCGAGTGCTGTCTGGAAACCCGTTGAGTATGTCAGGCAGGCTTCCTTGTTCAAAAATTTCGCCAACCGCTCTTCAAGCTCGATATGCAAATCGACGGTCCCGGTCAGATACCGCGAACCGGAGCAGCCAGTCCCGTACTTGTCGATAGCCCTCTTTGCCGCCTCCTGAACCCTGGGATGAGTGGTCAGACCCAAATAATTGTTCGAACCCGCCATTATGACTTTTCTGCCGTTGATAGTGACGACAGGTCCCTCGTTTTCCTGGAAGGGATGCGAGTATGGATATAGTCCCTGTTTCTTTACGTCATCTGCAAGAGTATAATCATAGCATTTTTGGAATAGGTCCAATCGAGTGTGCCTCCTATTAGTGGATTTGGAAACTGTTTCCATCGGTTTTATTAATATAAAAGATGGGTTACGAAAATGCTAACAAAGGATGCGGTTCAATCCTTCATCCATCTGGAACTGCCGAAATGAAATCCACAAACACTCCGAGACGAATGGACTTGTCCCGATCCCGAACCCGTTTTGACTTCAGGTACAAGTTCGGCGGCGACCATCTTTCAAGGCACCGATTTCCGACCGTTTCCCGACAATCCTCACAGGTGCCGGGAGACGGCCGGATTTCCGATTTGAGGCTCGATCCGCAGAACCGAGACTAGAAATGGCACACTGAAAATGAAGTACCCAATGTCGAAGCCGTGTTTGAACACCGCGACCTGAAAACCAACTTCAGCTGCCCTGGTGACGAAAGCGAGCAACACAATTCCAAATAGGACAATACCGGAATAATAGAGCACGTCTTCCACATTCTTTGCTGCTAATCCAAGGAGTACCGCGAGAACAATTGCACCGAGAATCGTCCCTGTCGATACATAAGCGAGCTGGATAGCAAGCGGCCCGTGTGCGCGGAACGCGTGCAGGTCCCACACCATGAATGGGACCAGGGTCAGACCGAACACGCCGATTACCATA
>JAJYGB010000244.1 GCA_021785235.1 Bacteroidota bacterium | reverse complement strand
CCGATGAAAACGTTTTCGGCGTCGACATCGCGGATTCCTCTACGTGTGGAGTATGCCGCGATCGCTCGTCTGGCGCTGAGAAGACCCTTCGAGTCTATGTAGCCTTCGGCATTGATAAGATTATCAGATATGTGTTGAACGATTTCCTGTGGTGCCTGGAATCCGAAAGGTGCTGGATTGCCTATATTGAGTTTGAGTATTTCGCTGCCTGCCGCTTCCATCTTCTTGGCCTCGTCGAGTACGGGGCCTCGTATATCGTAACAGACGTTTTCCAGTTTCGAGGATTTGTATAGTGTCTTCATTGTTTTGTTGTAAGTTCGAATAGATTCAATTTACAAAAAAGGGAGGGCATTTCTTTTTTCCGATGGGAGAATTTTGTATGCAGCTTCCACAGATGATAATTCGCGGCCGTCCGCCGATGACCGAAAAGTCGGAGATAGGCGGAACGGAAGGATGATCTCACGGTGAGAGGATCTTCGCGCAGAAAAGCTGGGCTGAGCATGTATCTCACAGAGCAGATATGGGAGAGAAACTTGTCGATGATTTCCTGATCCTTATCCTTGTCCGGTCTTGATCGGATGTGCCTTACGGCATGTGCGGTTTCCTCTCATTGAAACGGCGATTGGAGGGTCTGTCACATTTCTTTAACTCCTGAGGTATGAGTGTTAAATTTAGATGTGTATCTAAATCTTAGGGACGGCGACACGATTGCGGCCATTGCCACACCGCCTGGTGAGGGGGGGATAAGTGTGATTAGAATTTCCGGGCAGGATTCATTCGCTGTCGCGGACAGGGTTTTCGTGGGGAAAAGTAGTTTAAGCGCCTCCCCGTCGCACACCGCCCACTTCGGGAAGATTGTCGATGGAGAAGGGAATTATGTCGACGAAGTCGTGGCGTTGACTTTCAAGAATCCAAATAGTTACACGTGCGAAGACGTCGTGGAGGTCAGCTGTCACGGGGGGTATATCGTCACTCAGAAAGTGCTTGGGATGATACTCACTGCGGGGGCGCGTGCTGCCGAACCGGGAGAGTTCACTAAGCGCGCTTTTCTTAATGGCAGGCTTGACCTTTCTCAGGCCGAGGCTGTCGGTGACCTGATTCATTCAAAGAGTGAAGCTGCTTACCGGAGCTCGCTTAGGCAACTTTCTGGCGAGCTTTCCAGGGAGATAAAGGGCGTCCGGGATGAACTTTTGAATCTGGCTTCGCTCCTTGAGCTGGAGCTCGATTTCTCCGAAGAGGATGTAGAATTTGCCAACAGGAAGTCGCTCGAGGGCCGTCTCACGGACGCATTGACAGTTGTCGATGGACTCCTTTCCAGTTATGCGGTTGGGAGAGTGTACAAGGAAGGAGTGAGGGTAACGATTGCCGGAAAACCCAATGCGGGAAAATCAAGTATTCTAAATGCTCTCCTTCGAGAAGATCGTGCCATTGTGAGTTCAATACCAGGAACCACTCGTGATACGATTTCTGAGAGTGTGGTGATTGACGGCATAGTCTTTCGCCTGACCGACACGGCGGGATTAAGAGAGACGGCTGACGTGATCGAGCGGCAGGGGGTTGACCGAGCGCAAAAGGAAGCTGAACAAGGTGATATCCTCCTTCTGGTATTGGATCTCTCCGAAAATTATTATAACGGCATCGACCCTTTGTATTCTAAGTTGGAACATATCTGTGGTGCTGCGGGCATAAAGGTAATTAAGGTTTGGAATAAGCTGGATATTCATCGTTCAGGCGCACCAAGATTACCGGATGAAGGTCGGGTTTTTTATGTCTCCGCGTTGACCGGAGAAGGAATTGAAGCGCTCCGAAAGGGGTTATTAAGTGCGGTGCTGGCCGCTGATCTGGGAGAGACTTCAGTTGTGGTGACCAGTGCACGCCACAGGGATGCCTTGTCCAGAGCTGGAAAAAGCCTCCGGTACTCCCTGGAAACGCTGAGGAGTGGAAGGTCCGGTGAGTTTGTTGCTATGGACTTGAGAGCGGGCCTAAATGCCCTTGGCGAGATTACGGGCGAGATCACAACAGACGATATCTTAAACAACATTTTTTCTAAGTTTTGCATAGGAAAGTAGTAAGCAAAGTTTCACGTGGAACAGGAGCAATTTTCGAAGATGTTCACTTGCACGAGGACATCTCGACTGCGAGGAAATAGATAGGGAATTCGAGAAAGATGACAGAGAAGAAGTACGATGTGATCGTTGTCGGTGCCGGTCATGCCGGCATCGAAGCTGCGTTGGCCGCTGCCCGGATGGGGTGTTCCGTGATGATGGTAACAATGGATATTGCCGCTATCGGGCGCATGTCGTGCAATCCCGCGATTGGTGGAACAGCCAAGGGAAACCTCGTGAGGGAAATTGATGCTCTTGGTGGCGAGATGGGAAAAATTGCTGACGCCACCGGCATACAGTTCAGGATGCTGAATCGTTCGAAGGGGCCTGCCGTCTGGTCGCCGCGCGCGCAGAATGATAGGGAGGGGTACTCAATCGAAGCTCGACGACGGGTCGAGGCGCAGGAGAATGTGCATATTCTTCAGGATATGGTCACTGATGTATATGTGGAAAATGGGGAAATGGTCGGTGTGCAAACTGGGACCGGTGTCAGGGTGCCATGCAAAGCCCTTATCATCTCGTCCGGTACTTTTCTGAACGGCGTGATGCATACCGGCCTGAAAAGCAGGATTGGTGGACGCTTCAACGAGCCTCCCGCAATTGGCCTGACCGCTTCGCTTGAGAAACTTGGTTTCGTCAGCGGGAGACTGAAGACAGGCACTCCGCCAAGGGTGGACAAGCGAAGCATCGACTTCAGCAAAGTTGAAGAGCAGCCAGGTGACCCCGATCCTGAGCCTTTCTCGTTTCAGACAAAGGAAGTGACCAGGGATCAGGTCAGCTGTTTCCTGACGTACACGAACCACGACACTCATGAGCTGCTGAGAAATGGATTCGATAGGTCACCGATGTTCACGGGGCTGATTAAGGGAATCGGTCCGAGGTATTGCCCGTCCATCGAAGATAAGATTGTGAGGTTCGCTGAGAAGGAGAGGCATCAGATATTCTTGGAGCCTGAGGGACGCGACACGAACGTTGTCTACGTGAATGGCTTCTCTACCAGTCTCCCCGCCGAGGTCCAGTACGATGCAATGAAGACGGTCCCCGGGCTGGAGAATGTCGAGATGCTTCGGCCTGGATATGCGGTTGAGTATGACTTCTTTCCTCCACACCAGGTGAAACTTACCCTCGAGACCCAGCTTGTGAAAGGGCTGTTCTTCGCCGGGCAGATAAACGGCACTTCCGGTTATGAGGAGGCTGCGGGACAGGGAATCGTGGCTGGAATTAACGCCGCGTTAAGGGTAAAGGGCGGAGATCCTTTCGTACTCAGAAGATCCGAGGCTTACATCGGAGTATTGATCGATGACCTCGTCAACAAGGGGACTAGCGAGCCTTACCGTATGTTCACTTCCAGAGCGGAGTACCGCCTGATGTTGAGACAGGATAATGCCGACCGACGTCTGATGAAGCACGGCCATAAGTTCGAACTTCTTCCTCCCGATGTTTACGATGCTCTTCGAAAGAAAGAAGAATACATTTCTGTCCTCACTGATTACGTCCGCCAGAAGAGTGTTCCTCCGGCAGCGGTGAATTCTTATCTGGAATCGATCGGCTCTACAATCTTGTCGGAAAATGAAAAAGTGTCACAGCTTATTAAGAGGCAGGATGTGAAGTTGTCAGAACTCTTACAGATGGAGTTCTTCCGATCCGACTCGCTTCCGCTGGAAGCCGCGAGTCATAAACATGTAGTCGAGCAGGTAGAGATCGAGACGAAGTACGAAGGATACATTGTCCGCCAGCTTGAGGAGATCAAAAAGTTTGAAAAGTTTGATTCGATGGAAATCCCGGAAGGATTTGACTACGCTCGAGTGAAGTCTCTATCTACCGAAGCAAGAGAGAAACTAACGAGAGTCTTGCCTTCCTCTATCGGGCAGGCAAGCCGTATTTCGGGCGTATCTCCGGCTGACATATCCGTGCTGATGGTTTACCTCCACGGTTGAACAGGTGGGATATCGCGCCTGACCGTCGGAAGGTTTCACGTGAAACAAGAGCAATTGAACTAATCTTAAAGCATAAGAAACCGTTGATTCTGCTCGAATCAAGGGAATTTGCTAACCATTAATGGAAATTTTGGAAGTTGGGAGTGGTTAAATGGCTGATGGAAAGGACCTGTTCAAAGAGCTGGCATCTCTGACGACGGAGAAAAGAAATATTGCCTCGATGAGGATCGACATGGCAGACCCCATCGAGATCATCCGTATAATTAACGACGAAGACAAGAAGATAGCTTTCGCTGTTGAGCAGGAGCTACCTTATATCGCGAAAGCCGTCGAGATGGTGGCACACACGTTCGCGAATGGAGGCCGTCTCTTCTACATTGGTGCAGGCACCAGCGGAAGGATCGGCGTCCAGGATGCGGCCGAGTGTCCGCCCACCTTCGGCAGTGACCCGGAGCAAATACAGGGACTCATAGCGGGAGGAAGGCGGGCGATCTTCAAGGCTCAGGAAGGCGCCGAGGACAAAGAGGAAAACGGCGCGAACGACATCATGGCACACGGCGTAACGGAGCGGGATGTCGTATGCGGGATAGCCGCCAGCCGAAGAACTCCATACGTCGTCGGCGCGGTTAAGAAGGCGCGGGAGATAGGAGCAAAGACGCTCTTCGTGACTACCAACCCGCGTTCGCAGTTCAACATCGACGTAGACGTTGCCATCTGTCCGGAAGTCGGTCCCGAAGTAATCATGGGCTCGACGAGAATGAAGTCCGGCACCGCACAGAAGATGGTCTTAAATATGATAACGACGGCCGCAATGGTCCTTCAGGGAAAAGTCTACGAGAATATGATGGTAGACCTGCAGATGACCAACAAGAAACTTGAAGAGAGATCGAAAAAAATAGTGATGACGATAACCGGCGTCGATTACGATGAGGCGGAGAGAGTGCTCAGACTCGCGAACGGTCATGTTAAGACGGCAGTTGTCATGATTAAGGCAAATGTAAATGCCGAAGATGCGAAGAAGCGTCTAGCAAAGGGGGGCGGTTTCGTGAGGCGGGCGATAGAGGGAGAAATTGGAAAACACTAACTTGATCCGCCTGATGACGGATCTCGATTCAATTGAAACGAGCCGGACGGTCATTGGCTCGATTCCTGCAACAGGCACGACGGCGCTTCATTGTTTAAGCATCCCGTATTTTGCTTTCGTGCTGACAAGGCTTCTGAAATCAGATAAGTCACCGCTTCTCCTAGTCATCGACGAAGAGGAAGCGAGTGAGCGACTTCAGTCGGACTTCACGGTCTTCTCCGGCATTCACCCGATCCAGCTGACAGGGGATGACCAAGGGGAACCGGACTCAGGAACCTTCGGTCTCAACCTTGCCGGTCTGTTTGAGTTCTACTCCGGCGCAAGGAATCTTTACGTCTGCGATTATGCCACTATCTTTCGTAAGATGCCCGCGCATGAGACCCTTAAAGAGACTGCCGTTATAATAAAGGCGCAAGCCGACGTAGATCACGACGAGCTCATCAAGAAGCTGTCCAGATATGGCTACCAGCAGAAAGATTATGTCGAAGAGGTGGGCGACTTCGCGGTCCGCGGAAGCATAATAGACATCTTTCCGGATTCCGGTGAAAACCCGATCAGGATAGATTTCTTTGGCGACAATGTCGACTCGATACGCGTTTTCGACGCGGTCACTCAGCGCTCGATCCAGGGGATCGATTCGTTTACTCTCCTCCCCTTTGCCAACTCGGCAAAGGACTCTTCGCCCTTCTCAGATCAAATCCCCCAGGGGACAAGGATAATCTTTCACGAGCCCGCGGCGATATCCGAAGATTTAGCAGGAGACTTCCCTGAGCTTGTGGAACGAGTCTCAAAGAAAGCAACTATCCTTTACTGGAAGGTGCTTGAGAGAGTTGCGGACGAGCCTGGAGTGGAGGTGACTCCGCAACCGACGTTCGGGGGGAAACTTCAACTCGCCGCGAACAAAATCGCTGAGCTATTTGCGGATGGCTACAGGATAACCGTAGCTTCGAGTACCAGGCATTTGGAGGATAATTTCCTCAACCTTCTCAACGAATACGACGACCTTAACGGTACCATGCTCAAGCAGGAGGTCCAGCTCGTGCAGGCGTCGCTTTCCGGTGGGTTCATTCTCCCAGTCGACAAGTTTGCATTCCTTACCGAACATGAGATATTTGGCCGTCGATCGCCGCTAGTCTCCAGGAAAGAGAAGGCAAGGAAGTTCGTTGGACTTTTGCGCCGAGATTTGAACTCGCTCCGAAAAGGGGACTACGTCGTCCACGAGGAATATGGCATCGGGCGGTTCCTTGGCATGCAGAAGCTGAAGATAATAGACAGCACGCAAGAATGCGTGAAGATTGAGTATGCCGATGGCGACATGCTTTATGTCCACATAGACTACGTCGGCAGGCTCCAGCGATACGCCTCCGAGGACGGTTTCAACCCCAAACTTTCCAAACTCGGCGGCGCCGACTGGCAGCTCATGAAGACCCGCGCCAAAGGAAAGCTAAAAGACATTGCCAAGGATCTGATCAAACTGTACGCGGACCGTAAGAAATCCAAAGGTTTCACATTTCAGAAGGACAGCATTTGGCAGCACGAACTTGAGGCGTCGTTTGTGTATGAGGACACCCCGGACCAGTCGCGTGCCACCTCCGAGATCAAGAAGGACATGGAAAGTGACAACCCGATGGACAGGCTGCTCTGCGGAGATGTCGGTTTCGTAAAAACGGAAGTTGCCGTGCGCGCCGCCTTCAAAGCGGTAATGAGCGGGAAGCAGGTCGCCGTCCTCGTCCCCACGACGATCCTTGCCGAACAGCATTACAACACCTTCCGTGACAGGCTTGCCGAGTACGCCGCGAGAGTCGAAGTACTCTCCAGATTCAGGAAGAAATCGGAGCAGAAGGTGATACTCCAGAAACTCGAAAAGGGGGATGTCGACATCGTCATCGGGACACATCGGCTTCTTTCAGGCGACGCGAAGTTTCACGATCTGGGGTTGTTGATTGTCGACGAGGAGCACAGGTTCGGTGTCGAAGCAAAAGAGAAAATCCGCCAGCTGCGCGCTAGCGTAGACACACTTTACATGACCGCAACGCCTATCCCGAGGACTCTTTACATGTCCCTCTCATCGGCGATGGATATTTCGATCCTTCAGACGCCCCCCGCCAACAGGCTTCCGATTGATACCTACATCATCAACTTCGACGGAAAACTCATACAGTCCGTCATAGAGCGTGAGCTTGGCCGCGGCGGACAGGTTTACATCGTCAGCGACACGGTGAAGGACCTGAACAAGCTGGCCGACTTCGTTCAAAGGAGAGTTCCGGGAGCGAAGGCCGGAGTCATCCATGGGAAGATGAAGGCGACAGAGATCGAGCGCACGATGGTTCATTTCCTCGAAAAGAAACTCAACATTCTCATAGCCACCAAGATAATAGAATCAGGTATAGACATACCCTCGGTGAACACGCTCATTGTCAACAACGCTGACAGGTTCGGTCTCGCGGAGCTTTATCAGATTCGCGGCCGCATCGGGCGATCCAACGTGCAGGCGTACGCGTATCTCATCGCGAAACAGTTCTCATACCTGACCCGAGACGCGGTGCGGCGGCTAACCGCGATAGAGGAATTCAGCGAGCTCGGCTCCGGGTTCAACCTCGCGATGCGCGACCTCGAAATCCGCGGGGCGGGTAACGTGCTCGGGAGAGAGCAGAGCGGATTCATAAATAACCTTGGATTCGAGATGTACAACAAGGTACTGGAGGAGGCCGTGGCCGAGGCGAAGTTTGAAGAGAACCTTACGGAGCAGCTCGACACGCTTACCCGGAGAAAGGTCGAACCACAGGTCACCGCCGATGTCGACGCTTACATACCCGACGACTATGTCTCCCTCGACGCCGACAGATTCGATTTTTACAAGCGCCTCTCCCGGGCCGCGATGGCAGCTGAGGTCGACGACATCCGGGCTGAGATGCTAGACAGGTTCGGCAAGATACCAGAACAGGCGGATAACCTCTTCAAACTGATCAAGCTCAAGATAGGACTCGAACCTCTCAGAATACCTAAAGTCGAAATGAAAGCCGCAACCGTCGACATCATTCTTCCTTCCGACGACCATGAGTTCTACAAAGAGATATTCCCGCTGATGATGAATGCCCTCGACAGGATTGGCGACATCAAATACAGGGTCACGCAGGAAAACGCGAACGCGAAAGTTGAAGTGAAGTTTGTATCTGGTGGATCGGAAAGCGAAGGGGCGAAGATAGATAGACTCGAACGGCTCGTCGAAGTCCTGAAGATAATTTAGTCTGGTCGATTTCCATGGAGTGGCTGATCACGACTGAATGCCGGGGAGCGAAACTCACTCCCCAGTCTTTCGCAACACTATTTACTGATTCAATTCAAAGCATGCAGTATCGCAATACGGATAGCGCAAGTTCGACACAAAACACACCTCCGTCGCTTGCCGCTGCATATTCCCTATTCAACACGGAATTTCTTGAACGCATAATATTTCGGCACATCAGTAACAAACGTGAAGATTACTGAAAAGACAAGGACGGCAAATACTTCGCTTGGAGTTATTGCCGGGATTATTATCCCATAAATACCGAGGAAGATAAACGCGACTACTCCGCCCAGCGTCGCGATCGTCAACGCGCCGCCCGGAAGCGAATCCCAGAAAAATCTTCTCTCGCGAACGCTGATCACTCTGAACTGGCTCGTGAAGACTAGCATCAGAAGCATGAATGTCTGAAGTTGCGGGAAGCTGAGGTGCAGGTAATCCTTTCCCCAAAGCAGCGTCGCGATTCCGCCGATCACGAACAACCCGCCGACTACCAGGGAGGCGAATGTTATGTCTCTGACGTTCCAGTTGTTCGGCGCAATGGTGTGTTTCACGTTGTCTGTCGCGAGGGACATCGTCACGAAATCGAGCGCGAACACGAGGAGCGACATGCCCAGAAGAGACAAAACCATCTTGTCGATCATGAAGAAGCCGACCATAAGCAAGCCGACGAGTTGTACCACCTTGGTGACTTTGTTTATCACCCATGTCAACATTCTCTGGTATGTTTCGCGGCTGCGCTTGACCGCGTCGACGATGACGCTCACGCCGGGCTGTGTCAGCACGACGCTTGCCGATGCCTTCGCGACATCCGTAGAATTGCTGACCGCGATTCCCATCTCGGCCTGCTTGAGGGCTGGGGCGTCATTCACGCCGTCCCCCGTCATGCCGACCATGTAGCCTTTTGACTGAAGGAGCTTCACTATCTTGTATTTATCCTCGGGATAAATTTCGGCGAATCCGTCGCTTTCCGCGGCCTTCTTCGCCTGTTCGTCCTCGCTTAAGTTCGCGATGTCGGAAAGCCTGATGACGTTAGTGCCTATACCGACCTGGCCCGCAATTTCCCTCGCGATCGCGAGGCTGTCGCCCGTGAGCATTAACGGCTTCACGCCAAGTTCCTTTACCTCCTCGATCATCTTCTTGCTGTCCGGCCTCGGCGGGTCGGCAAGCGGAATCAAACCCGCAAGACGGAGATCGTCAGGGTTACCATCAATGGAGCAGGCCACGGCGATTGTGCGATATCCCTTCCGCGAAAAAGAATCGATCTGCTTATCGACATCGGCGGTGGTTTCTGCGTCAAGACCATTGCACATTCCGAGAATAACCTGCGCGGCGCCCTTCACAGCGCGATATTGCTTCCCCTCGGTTTCGAATATCGCCTCGGTCCTTTTGATGGCAGGATTGAACGGAGTGTAGGAGATTTGCTTGTGGGAATTCATGCTTATGTTCTGGCTCTTAGCGAAGTCGATCACCGCTAGGTCGATCAAATCCATCCCTTCGTACCTCGATGCGAGCACCGCCGTCCGAATTACTTCGTCCTTCTTGAAACCTGAGTACGGTATGCTGTCGGTGACTGCCAGCTTGTTCTGAGTGATTGTTCCTGTCTTGTCGAGACAGAGCACACTGATGGATGCTGCGTCCTCAATCGAGTCGAGTCGAGTCACGAGTACCCCCTCCGCCGCGAGCTTTGTGCCGGTAGCCGCCTGAACGATCGTCATGACAGCGGGTAGGGCGACCGGTACCGCGCCCATTAGGAACACGACGATAAATGTGAGGATCAAGAGGGCACTCATGTGCATTGCGAGGGCGTAAAGGGCAACCACGAGCGATGCCGCGATTCCTAGGTACATCATGTCCTTCACGATGTTCATCATGATCTCTTCCTGGTGAGATTTCGGTTTCGCGATCTTGACCAGCTCTGCCGTCTTGCCGAAGTAAGTGTTCGCGCCGGTATTGAGCACGACGCACTTTGCTTCTCCGCGCCTGACTACGGATCCTGAATAGACCACGTCGGAATTCTGTTTCTCGACAGGAAGAGACTCGCCGGTGAGGGCCGATTCGTCTATGGAAATGTCTCCGCCGACGATCTTAGCGTCCGCCGGTACTATATCACCGAGTTTCACCATGAGAATATCACCCGGTACTATGC
>JAJYGB010000447.1 GCA_021785235.1 Bacteroidota bacterium | reverse complement strand
CGTTGACATCGGTCTCAATCAATATTGTGCCAAGCGTAATTCCGCTGATTATCCTTTTGCGGCGGGGGAAATTCACCGCATCTGGCTTCGATCCCATATAGTACTCCGACAGAATGGCCCCTCCCATAAGGATCTGGTCCGCGAGCCTGCGGTTCTCGCCCGGGTAGATGACGTCGACGCCGCTTCCGAGCACGGCGAGTGTTCTGCCGCCGGATCGGACCGCCGTCGTGTGCGCCAATGTGTCGACGCCGCGCGCCAGTCCAGACACTACGGTGATCCCCTGCTCGGAGAGCTCCGCCGAGAACTTCTCCGCCACATGTTTGCCGTAAGACGTAGGATTCCTTGTTCCGACAATCGCTACCGAATACTTGTCGGAAGAAGCAAAGGTGCCGCGGACAAACAGCATAACGGGAGGGTCGTAAATCTTCTTGAGATTTTCGGGGTATTCTTTGTCCCAGAACGTAACCAGCCTTGCCTCCCACTTGTTCAGCTTGGAAAGCTGGACCTGTATTTCTTTCTCGAAGTCCGCCCGCGAATGTATTCTTCTCGCCAGTCCGCGGTCGATACCTTCCACACCGGCAAGCTCCTTTTCGCTGGCGGCCAGGACAGACTCCGGATCGCCGAAGTGATTTACCAGACCGCGAAGCCTGGCGGGCCCGATCCCTTGAATCATCGAAAGGTTTAGCAGCGCGCGAACATCCATCGAGCTCAAGATGAAAGCCCCGCGCATCTGCCGGCTGCTGGCAGTAATCGGACCGATCTTTCGGATCTGCCGTCAGTCGTTTCCACCGGCTGGAATGACGACCGTGAACTTAGTGCCCTTTCCGAGGGCTGATTCGACGAAAACCTTTCCACCATGTGCCTCCGTCACCCGCTTTACGATTGTCAGGCCGAGTCCCGTCCCTTTTTGCTTCACACCCTTTGAACTCTTCGCCTGACGGTACCTGTCAAATATGAGAGGTATTTCATCTTCAGATATCCCGACACCGGTATCCGCAACGTCGAGGGCAACATACTCGCCTTTTAGGCCGGGGATTTCTTCACCGAAAGTCTCCCTGTACGTTCTCACAACCACTTCTCCGTCCCTCGGGGTAAATTTGAGCGCGTTGCCCAGGAGGTTCGTGACCACCTGATCGATCTTTCCACCGTCGCATTCACAGATGGGCAAGTCCGGATCCAGTTCAATCCTCAGCGCAATACTCTTTTCTCGGGCGAGCACTCTGAGACGGCCGACGGTACCTGCGACAATCGCGTTTAAGTCGTTCGGCTGCTTGCTCAACTGCAATTTGCCGGCCTCGAGTTTAGCGACATCTAGAATGTCATTTATAAGACCGAGCATTTTCTGAGACGTCTCGAGGGCCGAATTCAGAAACTCCTTCATCTCCGCGGGGTTTTGGTCGAACTCCCCCGCTGTGCCCAGTTCGAGCACGCCGATGATGACTGAGAGTGGACTCCGCAGGTCGTGGACCAGCATCGATTGGAAATCCGCCTTTAGTTGTTCAATCTCTCGCTCGGCCTTAACGACACGAAGTATAGATCGCACCCTGGCGATGAGCTCATCCTGGTCGATCGGTTTTGTGAGATACTCGTCGGCGCCGAGCGAGAAGCCCTCTTCAATGCTCTTCGCGTCCTTGGAGTTTGCGGTAAGGATTATGACGGGGATGTCCTTCGTAAGTTCGTTTCCCCTCAAATGAGTGAGCGTCTCGAACCCGTTCATCTCCGGCATAGCGACGTCCAGAATAATGAGGTCCGGGTGTTCGGACGTACTCTTGGCCAGGCATTCTTTGCCGCTCGACGCGTTGACGACGTCGAATCCCTGCCGCTTCAATAGCCTGTCCAGCAGAACGAGATTGTCCGGTGCGTCGTCAACGGCCAATATTTTCTGTCGTTCATCCATGTGTCACGGTCGTTTCATGAAATCCGCACGGCATGATATAAATGTGAGTCTGGAGCGTCATTTCTTTCTCCGTATGAATTTGTTGACCTCGCGAAGGATTATCTCACGCGTCAATCCTTCTTTCTGCACGATGTCCTTTATCTTCGAGTTGAGGCTGGACCTTTCCTGCTCCGTCACTTCCTTCGCGGTAAGTACTACTATGGGTACATCCTTCAATCTTTCATTCTCTTTCATCTTCTCCACCACTTCAAACCCGTCCATCTCGGGCATAAGAAGATCCAGGAACACGAGTGATGGAACGCTCGTTCGAAGAAATTCTATCGCCTCGACGCCGTTTCGGGCTGTAGATATCCTGAACTTACTTCTCTCCAGGAGGTTACGCAGGAAGTTTGTGAAGTCTTCGTTGTCGTCCACGACGAGAATTTCGCCTCCGGATGTGCCGGTATAGTTCCGCACAACCGAAATGATCTTCTCGGGTTCGACAGGCTTCACGATATAAGATTCGGCCCCGAGCGAGACGGCAAGCGCCTTGTTGTCGACGACAGAATGAATAACGACAGGTATATCTTTCAGTTCCGGATCGGCTTTGAGCTCCTGCAGTACTTGCCAGCCATCCTTATCGGGCATCATGATGTCGAGAGTAATAAGGACGGGCTTGTGCTGCTTTAGACTCGCCAGGGCCGACCTCGAATCGTTGATCCCCACAAATTCGAATCCCTCCGCCTCCAGATGGTTCTTCAGGAGGAGCAGGACTTCGGGATCATCGTCAACACAGACTACCAGGTTGTTCGTTTCAGAGGAAGCCTTCGGCGTCGGCAGTACCTTTGCCTTCTCAGTCACCCTCGCTTTTTCCGGCAGGTTGTATACCGTCGGGAGGTTCAGTGTGAAGGTGGACCCCTTCCCCAGCTCGCTCCGAACGGTCAGGTCCCCGCCAAGCATTCGAGCAAGTTTTCTGGAAATCGCGAGTCCGAGCCCGGTGCCGCCGTGTTTCCTCGTGTTGGATCCGTCCACCTGTCTGAACTCTTCAAAAATAATCTCCAGGTAGTCGGCGGGAATGCCCGAGCCGGTATCCTCAACGGCAAGCGATATAAGATTCTCTTCGACGAGGTTGACGATGACTTTTATATGGCCCTGATCCGTAAACTTGGCGGCGTTGCTGAGCAAATTCAGGACGATCTGTTTCACCCTCGCGGAATCGGAGCAAATAACCGGCAGGCCTTCACTGATTTCGCTTGAGAGCTTCACAGGCTTGTCACCCACAAGAGGCTCTATAGTAGTGAGCGCATCGCTTACGACGGCGTCGATGTAGAATTCTTCCGGAGCTATGTTGATGCGCCCGGCTTCAATCTTGGATAGATCGAGAATATCATTTATGAGCGCCAGCAGATTCCTCGCGTTCCGGAGAACTATCTCGAGGCCCTCTTTCTGTTCTCCCGTGGGCGGCTGGAGGTCGTCGGTCAGGACAAGGTTCGTGAACCCGATAATGGAATTGAGCGGGGTGCGGAGTTCGTGGCTCATGTTGGCGAGGAACTGGCTTTTCAGCCTGCTCGCTTCCTCGAGCTGCTGGTTAGCCTGAACGAGCTGAGCGTTCGCATCCTCCACCCATATCTTGGACATTCGCAGCTGTTCGTTCGAGTCTTCAAGCTCTTTCGATTTCTCCAGGATATCTGAGTACAGAAACGCGTTCTCCACCGCGCCGCCGAGCACGCGGGAGATCATCATGAAGAACTCCACATCCGATTCGGCGACTTCCATTTTTTCTTTCGAAGCCGCCAGGAGCACTCCGTGCACCTTGCGTGTGCCGATGATCGGTACGACAACCGCCGACGACATCGTTTCAGCGTGGAAAGCGCCGAACACAACTGTTGGCTCTGCTCTGCCGTCGAGCTCCGGAACAACCTGCGGCGTTCCAAGTTTCATCGCCTCAAAAAGGACATCGGTTGAAAGGGGAAGTGATTGAACTTTCTCGTTCTTCACAAAGGAAGAACTAAAACCTAAAGAGGCGGCGAGGTTCAGGTTGCCAGTTGTCTCGTTAAGGAGGTAAACTGCCGCCGCTGATACTCCTTCGAATTCAAGCAACCTCGTCAGGCTCTTGTTTAGAATCTCAAATACGTCAAGCGCGTCCTTGACCGCGAGGGCTGTCCTGTTGATTACGGAGAGCCTCCTGTTCTGCTTTCTTATCGCCAGCTCATTTCTCTTCTGGTCAGTTATGTCGCTGAAGATCACGACCGCGCCGTTGACCTGGCGGCCTGGGTCGATGAGCGGAGAGGCACTCACGGACAGGATTCGTTCCAGTCCGTTGCGCCTGATCATAAGCTCGCTGTTTCGGATATCCTTGCCCTCGAGAGCGGCCATTTTCACGGGATTGTCGTTTGCCGCGAGCGGGGTTCCGTCGAGCCTGTGCATGCCGAGCGTCCAGGTGAATTCCGCAAACCCCACTTCCGGAATTTCAATGATTCCAAATGTCTTCTTGCCACCCTCGTTCATGAGTATGATCTTACCGAGCTTGTCAACGAGGGCAATACCCTCCGCGGCGCTCGCGAAGATTTTTTCAAGCTGGTCTGCCTGTTCAGCTACTTTTCCGCCGAGCCTCAGTCTCTGAATACCAGCAGCAAGCTCAATCGCGGCCGCTTCGGCCAGGTCCGCTTCATACTTGATATTGCCGGGGGCTGCAACCGAGACGTACTGCAGTACGCCGACAAGTTCGCCGGAGCTGACAAGCGGAAGGCTTATGAGTCCGTTCGACTCGCGGAAGATCGGCTCGCCCTCGAACTCCGAGAATTCCGTCTCGGAAAGCGACCGGCTATAAACCATTTTGCACACCTTGGCCGCGCGAGTCGCGTTTGTCTCCCGACCGGATTCGATTCTCTGAAGGGGTGGGATGAGGGGAGCCCTTCCCTGAGCGTTTCGATGCGCGAGGAGTTGAAGCGTCATGGCACCCTCATCGTAGGAATACAGAACTCCCAGCGGGGCGCCGAGTATTTCGATCAGGAGGGCTACGGCTGAATCAGCCAGTTCAATGACCTTCCCGCTGGAGAAGGCAAGCTGAGCGACGCGATACGCGGTCTCTTTCCGCTTCTCCTCCCATTTCTTGTCGGTAATGTCCTCGCAGATTCCCACGAGCGCAATGATGGACCCGTTGGAGTCTCTGATGGAGCTTGTGCTCAGCGAGATGTAATATTCAGTCCCATCTTTTTTCCGGTTCAGCACCTCGCCTTTCCAGCCGCCGTTTCGCACGGTCTGCACGTATATATCACGCGCCTTGCTGTACCCGAAACTCGGAGAGACGAGAGCCCAAAGGCTCCGCCCCGGTAACTCGTCCAGTGAGTAACCGAAGAGTCTCTCGGCGGCCGTATTGAGAAATGTAACGAGTCCTTCCGAGTCCGTGAGAGCGATCGCTTCGTCGGTATTTTCAACCGCGGCGCTCAAAACCTGGTTGTGGTGTTCAAGCTGCTTCCGCCTGGTGATATCTCTGTAGACGGTGATGGTCCCGAGAAGCCTTCCTTCTATAACTATAGGCGCGGAATTGAGAAGCGCATCGACCTGCATTCCATCACGGGTTGTAACGGCGAGCTCAAACTCGCTTCCCTTCCCCTGGTCTGCAAGGTCGGCGTCGCCTGCGAGTTTCTCACGCTCGGCCGGGTCATAGAGTTCGTCGATCGGCTTAACTCTCATCTCCTGGAGCGTGTACCCGAAGACTTTCTCAAACGCGGGGTTCACATAGAGCGTGTAGCCGGTTTCATTCACGATTCTGACCGGATCGGGGACTTTCTCAAGATAGATCTGGTACTTGAGAAGCTCCTGGTTGGCGGCTTTCAGTCCATCGGAGTTGCGGACATAGTCGCTGAAAATCTGGCCGACATCGACGAGGCTCCCGACAGCCCCGATCACGTACGCGACCATCGTCATTCCGAAATGGGCCACGGAAGCCGTGTCGGTCATGGTTGTGGAAAACGATCCCACTAGACCCGCGAGGGTTAGAAGGAAGAGGGTGATACTCAACGTGTAATTGAAAAGTGTCGGGTACTTCAGGTAATTCCGGCTGACTCCGAAGAAAGAGATAAGAAAGAAGCCAGCCACGAGAAGAGTGAGAGGGCGCATATTTATCGATGATATCTCACCGCTGAAAGTGTGGCCCTGAGAAACGAATACGATGATCGTTACGATGATCCCGGCGATCACCACTCCGGTGAAGACATCGAACAGGGTGGATTTCGGTTTCGGATAGATCCAGACCAGGACCGTTCCTACTGCCAACATGAGAGCCAGGAGGAACCTGCCCCCTTGCCAGGCGGCGATCTGGAAGAAGAAAGCCTGCTGCGGGCTTCCCAGAATTCCGAGATCGGAAACAATGACACCGGCAATCCTTATGAACCCGCCGACAAGAAACGCAAGCGCTATGAACTCCAGCAGTCTTTCTCTCAACACTATGTACCTCGAGAACGCGAAGAGAGAAATAGCGACGGAGATCATGTTGGTGATAATGATCGTGTCAATGAGGAGCTCGCGCGTCATCGACACGTGGTACATGCGGCCGAGAAACACAACAAGGACGGCGAATACCCAAGCCCCGCCGATCCCGATACTGAGTGAAAGCAGCCCTCTGTTTTTGCTCATCCTACCCTCCGGGAGTTCCTGTGGAAAGATACCTCTTCACCGTTTCGACAAGCAGGGCAGGATCAATCGGCTTGGTCATATATTCGTCGCATCCGGCGGCGAGGGCTCTCTCCTTGTCGCCCAGCATGGCCTGGGCGGTGACGGCAATGACGGGTATGTGTTTAGTCGGCTCATTCGACCTCAATGCAGCCGCAGCCTCATAACCGTCCATGTCCGGCATCTTCATATCGAGCAGAATCAATTCCGGATTTCTTTCGATTGCAAGCTTCAAAGCCTCCCGTCCGCTCTGCGCGTCGATATATTCGCAGTCGATTCCCGAACGCCTGATGATCCTCCTGAGAAGCAGGATGTTGTCCGCGTTGTCATCGGCAATCAGGACGAGATGGGGCATCAGGACTTCTCCGGCCCGACAATCTTCCGGACCAGCTTCATCACCTCTGAAGCCCGCGATTCCGCTTCCTTCCGGGAGCCGGCCTCCGCCAGCACTCTGATTATAGGCTCCGTGTTGGATTTTCTGAGATGGACCCAGTAGTCCGGGGCATCGATCTTCAGCCCGTCCTCCGTGTTCATCTTAAATTTCGAATAGCTCTTCCGTATGGCATCGATAACCTTGTCGGGATTTTTCTTTCCGACATCTATTCTCATCTTGACTATTTCGAACCTGGGAAGCGAATCTTTCAGCTCCGAGAGAGTTCCGCCGAATTCAAGAAGATGCTGCAGGGTAATTACGACTCCGACGAGTGCGTCGCGCCCAAAATGGACTTCCGGAAGGATTACGCCTCCGCTCCCTTCGCCACCGATCACGGCTCCTACCTTTTTCATCTTCTTCACCACGTTTATCTCGCCTACAGCCGACCGGTAGACCTTCCCGTTCAACTCCCGCGCGATTTCATCGACGGCCCTAGTCGTCGACAAGTTGACGGCGGCAATACGGTTCATCGACGGGGTTTTGGAAAAAATAAACTTGACGGCCTGGGCGATCGTGTACTCCTCACTGAAGGGCTCCCCCTTCTCCGTGATCAGCACAAGACGGTCCACATCGGGATCTACCACGATTCCGAGGTCCGCCTTCTCAAGCCGGACCCGCTCCATCACGGCGCCAAGGTTCTCTGGTATCGGTTCAGGCTTCCGGGGAAACCTGCCGGTCGTATCGCAGTTCATCTTTACGACCGTGCAGCCGAGCTCGTTCAGGAGGGCAGGCACGACCACTGCCCCGCCCGCGTTGACGCAATCAACTACGACTTTAAAATGCCTTCTGCGGATTGCCTCGACATCCACCGATTTTATAGCGAGCACCCGTCTGATGTGATCATGAAGGAAGAAATCATCGTGGACAATCTTTCCGGTGGACTTGTAGGGAGCGTACTCCGGTTCCATCGCGGCAAATTTCCATAATTCCTTGTTCTCATCGGCGTCAAGGAACACGCCCTCTCCGTTGACAAACTTCAGCCCGTTCCATTCCATCGGATTGTGGCTCGCGGTGACCGCCACTCCGCCGGCCGCATCCGAATGTTCGGCGGCAAGCTGCACCGTGGGAGTAGGGCAGACTCCTATGTCAACGACGTCGCAGCCGTTCGCAGCGAGCGCGCCGACGAGTAGTTCGGCAAGCATCTCGCCGTGATACCGGCCGTCTCTACCGACTACGATCTTCCTGCGTTTGGAGAATCTGGCAAAGGCGTTGGCGTACTTGATTACAGTCTCGGGGGTCAGCGAATCTCCGACGACGCCCCTCAATCCGGATATGCTTACTATTAACGGTGCGTGGGCGCGCGGCCCGGCGGTTTTACTCATTTTCTGCCTTTTGTCGTGATGGTTTTCGAATATTGAACAAGCCTCTTGCTCGGGACATAACCGCGCACCCTGAGAAAATTGTGTACACTTGAATTATAAACGTAGACGCTCATTAAAATATACTCGACCTTTTCCTCTTTCGCTAATCTCTCCACTTCGCTGAGGAGAGCGCCGCCGACACCGCGACGGCGCCACTCTTTCTTCGTTACTGCATATGGGAGATAGAAGTAATTATCAGATTTGTACACGGTCACGTAACCTGCGATTTCCGTTTTCGAGTGGGCGCTCCGCGCGCCGACTGCCACGAGCATTAGCGCACCGTATCCCTGGACGAAGTGGGCAAAATCTTCGGCTTTCATCTTCTGTCCGGGATAATTCTCGATTTCCTTCACGCCGCTGCTCATCTTCACGACTGCGGCCAGATCGCTTCTTTTGGCCTTCCGTATTACAAATCGGGCCTGCTCCTGCCTGCGCGGCCTCACTTCAACGGCGCGGGCGGTTGGATCTTGCCTTTTCGTTCTTTTCATAGATTATGCGGACTCCTTCGAGGACAAGTGCCGGTTCTATATGTTCGATAATCTTCGTCTGGGCTGACATCACTCTGGCGTATCCACCGGTGGCAACGACTTTCGCTTCTGTGCCCAGAGAGGCTTTTATTCTTCTGACGATCCCTTCCACGGCATCGATTGCGCCGAACATAATACCGCTCTGCATGCTCCTGACAGTGGTCTTTCCGATGACCTCGTCAGGGAAACGCAGCTCGATTCGGGGAAGCTTTGCCGCCCGCCTCTGGAGGTCCGCTGCGCCGGTTTCAAGGCCGGGAGCTATCGCCCCGCCGAGGTAAACCCCGTCGGCGGAAACCACGTCGAAGGTTGTCGCCGTGCCGAAGTCAAGGATTATCAGCGGACCGCCGTACTTGCGGTAGCCGGCCACCGCGGCGCAGATCCTGTCGCTCCCGACCGCCCGCGGCTCGTCGTACGCGACCTCGATTCCAAGATCAAGATCTGAATTCACGACGAGCGGAGTGCAGCCAAAGTATTTCTGCGACATTTTCTCGAGGATGCCCGTAAGGTTCGGAACAACAGAGGATATTCCGACGCCCCGAATCTTCCTCGACTTTATCCCGTCGTGCTCGAGAAGCGACAGTACGACAATCCCGATCTCGTCCTCGGTCCGGACAACTTCGCTCGCGACGCGGTAGTCGCGCTGGAGTTTTCCTTTTTCGTAGACGCCGAATTGCGTGTGCGTGTTCCCGACATCGATGAATAACTGCATCAGTTTGAGTCTCCTGTCCCTGACGGGACATTTTGGGAAATTGATATTTCGCCGGCCGTGAATTTCCGCAAACCTGAGGATGTCCTTAATATAAGCGAGCCGTCGTCCGTGACATCGTCAAAGATTCCTTCAAAAGTCCTGTCCGCGAGTTTGACTGTGATTCTCCGGCCGAACAGGCTCGACCGTTCACGCCATTTCTTCATCACCTGGTAGAAATCCCGCGTTTTGAGATTTTCATACATCGTGGCAAATTTTCCGAGTATTGTGAAGAGTATTTCGTCGCGGTCGAACTTCCGCCCTGCTGAGAGTACGAGAGATATCGCTTTCTCTTTGATTTCCTCGGCGAATGAGGTCTGATTCACGTTCAGCCCGATGCCCAGCACAATGTGGTTCAGTTTGTCGGCTTCGAAGCTCGACTCCAGAAGCAAACCGCAAACCTTCTTCGAGTCGATAAGGATATCATTAGGCCATTTCACCTCCGTCCTGACATTAGCAACCTCTTCCAACGATTCAGCCACCGCCACGGCCGCAGAAAATGTCAGGATAAATACCTCATCTCTCTGCAGAAAAGCGGGGCGGAGAAGTATAGAAAACAGCAGGCTTGAGAGAGGTTCAGCTTCCCACCTTCTCCCAAATCTTCCACGGCCTTTGAGCTGCTCATCTGCCACGACGACGGTCCCTTCGGGGAATCCCTCATCTCCCAGCTGGAGCAGGTAGCTGTTCGTCGAATCAATTTTGCCGAATCGGTATATATCGTAATTCAAACCAGTGCCAGAATTTAACCCTGGAAGACCGGAAAGCAAAGGACGAGCCTCCCCTCCCGAACTTAAGGAACGTGAGACATTTATCACATTAATGTTGAAATTTCTTGCATTTGACATGGAGAAAGGTAAACTTTAGCTAAAATTAACAGAGTGTGGCTGATTCAAGACTCGATACAAAATATCGCAGAAATATTCAGGAAGTACTCTTGCCCCTTCCTCCTATTGGGGGCGTTGCTCATGCGAGCCGTGAGA
>JAJYGB010000277.1 GCA_021785235.1 Bacteroidota bacterium | reverse complement strand
ATTCTGCTACTGGTTGTCGCAAACTTGCGTGTTTGGTTTGACAATGTGTTCTCTCCGCTCCAGATACTTTCCTGGATTTCGCTACTCGGCTCCTTATACCTCGTGATCTCAGCGTTTAATATGATCAGGCTGACGAAAGCGGCCGGCAAGGACGATTCTGGGGAATTGATTGACTCGGGAATATATGGAAAGATCAGGCATCCTCTCTATTCATCTCTTCTGTTCCTTGCGCTCGGAGCTTATATGAAGAAGCCGGCCCTCTTTTCGTCGATACTGATGTTTGGAGTAATCTTCACCCTGCTGGCTACAGTCAAGGCCGAGGAGGAGATCGACCAGCACAAATTTGGTGCGCGCTACGAGGACTACAGGCAGAAAACCAAAATGTTTATACCGTATTTTTTTTGAAACAGATCATTCTCAGGATAACCGGATAATCACCTTAATAACGACATCACCGATATAAAGGAGGACACTTGAACAGCCGCTGGAAGAATGCTGCACAGGATTTCAAACGACTCTTCGTCGAGTGGGGTGAATATTACTCGATTCCGAAACATTGGAAGTTGAAGCAATGGCTCATTCTGACAGAATTCCTTCTGATCGTATTCATTGCCGCCTATTTCGACGAGCCGATCAGGTACTACTTCCTGACGATACACGGCCCTATAGAAGATTGGATAGCCGGGTTCGTACACATCTTCGGAACGGGGAAGATCACGCTGTACCTCTTTCTTATAATCTATATTGCCGGAGTCGCGATTAACTCGGAGAAAGTAAGAGCCGGAGGTCTGATGGTGGCACAATCGTTCCTGTATTCTGGGATAATTACGATAGCCATCAAGTCATTGGTGGGCAGATGGCGGCCAAACCAGTGGCACGGCCACCTGACTTTCAATCCATTAGTAGCAGGGCCGAATGCTTATCTTTCATTTCCTTCCGGGGACGCGGCGGTTGCGTTCGCTTTGGCCATAGTGATGGCTGGACTTGTGAAGAATAAACTCTGGCAGTCCCTCTGGATATTAATAGCTGTCCTGACGTGCCTCTCGCGGATTTACTACAACGCTCACTGGTTTTCGGATATACTCTTCTCAAGCGTGAACGCGACGGTGGCCGGCGTGTGGCTGGTAAGGAGATACCAGGCAAAGTTTTCGGTGAGCGCGACGCAATAAAACAAGAGGATATCTGACACTATCCTTCCGGCTACCGCCTACGGCTGGATGATGGAAGACGGGTGGTACAGAGTCCGAGCAGGCCGTAAATCCCAGCATCCCCCAAAGCTGGCCCAAAGGTAGTCGGTGGCGCGCACCCAGAGTATTGCGAGTCCACGAGCCGGAAGACGGGACTTGCGCTTTTTCACGATGCCCTTTTGAAATAGATGATTCAACAAGTTATATTTTAACGAAATACGAGATGTTCCTGAAATGTAGCCGAGTGGCTCAAGGGAATCCGCATGAGGCGGACGAAATAGTCACAGGCTGCAGTTCTTTTGATACTATTTTTAGTTTGGAGAGGTGGCCGAGTGGCTGAAGGCAACGGTTTGCTAAACCGTCATACTCTGTAAAGGGGTATCGAGGGTTCGAATCCCTCCCTCTCCGCATACCGGTGGCGGTTTGAGTTGTATCGAGGGTTCTGAGCCAAAGGCTCATGCTCCTGCGGCGCAGAATCCCTCCCTCCCCGCACTATTCCGCCGGAGACTCGGAGGACCCGCGGCAACGTCGCAGGGTATAAGATTACCCATCGGTCTGAGTAAATTGCAGGGTAATCGGGAAGTATCAGCCTTCAAATCATCCCGATAGTAAAAATCAATTGAATTTATGGCCCTTCTTGGCTAAATTATATCTCTAATTTGGAGGTAAGTAAATGTTAGCTGTTGTAGAAATAGCCGGGAAGCAGTTCAAGGTTTCCGAGAACATGAAAGTCGCGGTTCCGAAGCTTGATGCTAAGGTTGGAGATAAGGTTACCATAGACAAAGTGCTACTTATCGAAGACGAGAAATCACAATCGGTGGGCGGCGCTGTTGTTAAAGGCGCGGTAGTCGAGGCGACGGTTCTCGACCACGACAGAGAGAACAAGATCCTTGTTTTCCGGAAGAAAAGAAAAAAGAACTTCAAGGTCATGAAGGGTCACAGGGAAGAGTATACGACGATCCACATCGATACAATAAAAAACTCTAAATCCTAAACGCCAAACTCTACGCAGATTCCGAATGCAGATATGCAAAAGACGAAAGATGAATATGCATGGCGCCGTGGCTTGTGAATTTGGAGTCTGGAGTTTAGATAGAATTTAGGATTTCGGATTTAGGTTTAATTTCCGCGGATCCAATTGCAAGACTTGAGTTTAACGAAATTATAGTTAGGAGTATTTCATGGCACACAAAAAAGGCGGCGGTAGTTCCAGGAACGGGCGCGACAGCAATTCGCAGCGGTTGGGCGTCAAGACTTTCGGCGGAGAGAAGATAACCGCGGGAAGTATAATTGTGCGGCAGCGCGGGACGAAGATTCTCCCCGGCGACAATGTCGGCGTGGGGAAAGATGACAGCCTATTCGCCTTAAGCGACGGTGTAGTTAAGTTTGAAACATATAGAAGAATAAGAAAAAAAGTAAGCGTAATTCCTCTGAGCGCGAGCAAGAATTAATTTTTGAAAGGGTCTCGCAATGAAAATCACAGTAGTTGGAGCTGGCAATGTCGGCGCCACTGTGGCGCAGCGACTGGTTGATAGGGAACTAGCAAATGAAGTAGTACTGACCGACGTGGTCGAAGGCCTCCCTCAGGGCAAAGCTCTCGACATGCTTGAATCCTCGCCGGTTCTCGGAAGTGACGTCAAAGTTACCGGAGCAAATGATTACGGGGCGACCTCCGGAAGCGACATCATCGTGATCACGGCGGGTATTGCCAGGAAGCCGGGAATGAGCCGCGACGACCTCCTTTCCACCAATGCAGGTGTTCTTAAGTCCGTCACCGAACAAGTTGCCCCACGTTCGCCGAAGAGCATCATAGTCGTTGTGTCAAACCCTCTGGATGTCATGGCCTACGTGGCGATGAAGGTCAGCGGTTTCGACAGAAGCCGGGTTATAGGCATGGCGGGTGTACTCGATACCGCGCGGTTCCGTTCGTTCATCGCATCGGAACTCAACGTCTCCGTCGAGGATGTACAGGCGTTTGTCCTTGGCGGGCACGGCGATTCCATGGTCCCTCTGGTCCGTTACACTTCAGTTGCAGGGATTCCGTTGACTGAGCTGATGGCGGCTGACAAGATCGAATCGATCGTCAAACGCACCAGGCAGGGCGGCGCAGAAATAGTGGCCCTCCTTAAGACCGGCAGCGCATACTACGCGCCTTCGGCCGCGGTAGTCCAGATGGTTGAATCCATCGTGAAGGACAAGAAGAGGATACTGCCGTGTTCCGTGTACCTCCAGGGCGAGTATGGAATGAAGGATGTCGTAATAGGCGTCCCGGTCAAGCTCGGCAAGAAAGGGATGGAACAGGTCTTCGAGATTAAGCTGACCGACGCGGAGAAGTCCGAACTTGCCAAGTCCGCTGAAGACGTCAAAGCTAACATGGCGAAGGTTAAATTAGGTTAATCCAGAAGCACAGGTACTTTTTTGAAACTGTCCCGATGATGCCCTTCAGAGTGATGAAGGTCGACGCCATCGGGATTTTTATTTCCTGATTCGTGCGGTCGGATGTGTTGTGGAGGGGGCGAGGGGAAAAGCTCAGGCCAGTTCGCCGATTTTCAGCCGCATTATGACCTTTGTGCCGCGAGGCGTAAACTCGAAGTCGACCCGGTCCATGAGCGATTTTATGATGTGAATTCCTCTTCCACTCGGTTTGAGGAGGTTCTCAGGGAGCAGAGGGTCCGGGATACTGTCGGGATTGAAACCGCCGCCTTCGTCCTCGACCGAAATGACGATGACGTTGTCGTTGTACTCCACGTCGAGTGTCACATTTTTTTCAGGGTCGTTCTTGTTGCCATGGGAGATCGCATTGTTCACCGCTTCGCTCGCGGCTACAAGGAGGTTGTGCTTCTCTGATTCGGAAACTTTCAACCTGTCCAGGATTGCTTTCAGTTTCCCTTCGGCTTCTTTGAGTGTCGTGCTTTTCGATTTCATGGTAATATGTTTGTGCATTTCAGTGATCAGATTCTGTACTTCGCTGTTATTTCGAAGTTAGGATAAACGGTCTGGTATTGCAAAAGTTGCCATGAGACCTGGTACCACCCTGTCATCATCACTTCCAGGCGTGAGAAACTGGCTGAGATTGTGGCTGTCGGCCCCGAATTGGTTATTTGAGAAGCAAACCGCATGTCTTTGGCCGTGGTGTAATTGTACTGTGTCAGTGAAAGATATTTGTACCCAACGGCATAGCTCAAGTTGCCGGCGAGGTAGGAAAGTGAAAGCCAGAGAGTCCGGTCCACGAAGTAGTTCAACGGAAACTCCGAGAAGCTCGACCAGTAGAGCTCACCTCTCGAGTAGAGCTTGACGTTGCCAAGGAAAAAGAGTGAAAGCTTCCGTGTCAGGTTGACCGTTGTGGAGTCGAGAAACGACGCCTGCCGGAATGAGAAGCTGTGAATCTGTGAAAAGGCCTCATAGTCGTAGACCGTGTAGTTTGCAAGCACTTCGAACCTGTTGAAGGATACCAGGTTCCTGTCGGAATAGCTTATCGTGGGAAAGAACCTGTAAATGAAATTCCTGTTGTTGTTCGCGCTGCGTTGGGACTCAATGTAGACCATGTGGATCAAGTCGGCTTCCACTCCGAATCCGGCGTTGAATGAAGGGCTGAACTCATGGTTAAACTCGATAGAGACGGTGTTGGTCAGCTCGTCGCGATCGTCGTAGTTGAGGTTACTCGGAGTATCGTAGCGAAACAGGGAAGCGAGTCCAGTCACGACCAGAGAGTTGGGGCCGAGATGGAAGAATAATTGTCCGGTAAGAGTGTTCCTGGTTCCCAGGTTATTAAGTTGAGATTGATCAGCAGATTGTTGTTCGGTAAACGGATTGGTCAGGATTGCGTTGATGACGGTATGGGTCTCGGAACGTTCATTATGCTCCATGGTTATGATCAGCGTATCTTTTCCGAAATCTGTAATGAGATTACCGTTGATGTTGAAATTGGAGGTCCTGATCCGCGTATCGTAAAGAGTGCCGGAAAGGATGGCGGGCTTGTACCTGTAAGTGAAATCAATCTGACGCTGTGCGTAGGTTGCCTGGCCCTTCAGGTCAAAAAACCAGACAGGCATCAGGATGGTTGCCGCAAAGGAAGTCTTGTCCTCGCTTCTGTCCTGTATGTTGTTCGTTACATCATACAGGCTTTGAACAGCGGAATCGGCCGGGAAAAAGAAGTCTCTAAGCTGTGCCGTATAGGCACCATTGAATCTGATCAGTGCCTCCGGCGAAAAGATCTGGCCATAAATCATCCCTATGTTTCTGTCGAAGTTTCTCCGGGGAAGAATCTGCTCGTCGTGGATCGCGAAAAAGGGTATGAACTCACTCCCGCGGAGGGGGGTAAATGTCCCCGCACCGTTCAGCGTGTATGTGAAACCACTGTTGTTCACTCCGGCTTGCCGGTCCCATTTGTTTCCCGCTCCGCCGAGAATGGAATCCTGACCGTCCGAGAAAAAGAGGCCGCCCAGAAGTTGGGATGTACCGACGGAGTTAAGCCCAATCTGCCTGTTATCGCTTACGTAGTTCGACTGAAACGCGCCGAACCCCCAAAAATCGCCCGTGACTCTACGGTTGATTTGGCCGGAAAAATTCTGCACGTCCCGAATCAGATTTGGCGAAGATTTGATCATCACAGATTGGAAATTCTCATTCACAGAAACCGCAAAATTATTCGTGGCCCAATCCTTTTCAACATTTCCTATCCAGTTCAATGTACTGAGAGTCTGATTGAAACCGGCAAGGAGTGAGTCGCCGGGCAAACCGTTAGCTGTCTTTTCTATTTGTGAGCAGGCGTTTGAAGTGGCATAGAATAATATGATGACGACAAGGCTAAACCGCATCTTCAAAGAATGCATCTATCAGGCCCTGTTCGTTACTGGTTCCGATACTTTCAACAAGTGCATTCTCAAGATAGCCTCTTTTTCCCTCGAATTCTTCCCTCCTGAATTCGCCGGCGATTTTGCCGCGGTGTATGAAATAGACTTCACTGCAAACCCCCTCGACTATATCCAGCAGGTGTGAACTGTAAAACACGGTGCCGCCACGTTCGGTGAAAGTCTTGATCACTTGTTTCAGGGACACAACCGCTTGAACGTCAAGCCCATCGGTCGGCTCATCCAGCACGAGGAGGGAGGGGTTGAAGAGGAGTGCAAGGCTCAATACGATCTTCTGTCTGGTCCCCTTGGAGAGGCCGCTTACGGGTTTTTTGAGGAAGTCCTTGTAAAGAAATATCTCGGACAAAATTTCAAGTTTCTTTGTCGCCTTAGCCTTGCCGTAATTTCGAAGCAACGCAGCCATCGCCACAGTTTCCAGCGCCGTGAGCGATTCGTATAGTTTCGGTGACTCAGGCACGTATCCGACCCGCCTCTGGATGGCGGCTTTTTGCATCGCTGCGTTCAGTCCGGCTACTCTTACTGTCCCGGCGTCTGCTTTTTCCAGCCCGACAATAATGCGGGCGGTCGTGGTTTTTCCCGCACCGTTCGGGCCTATGTATCCGCTGGCTGTGCCTTTCTTGATCTTAAATGAAATGGAGTCAAGTGCGACTACGTCGCCAAAGCTCTTTTGTACGTTTGTGAATTCGATGGACATCTATTGCGCTGACTTACGAAGAGTGTTGTCGAAAGGTTGAGAGAAACGACCTGCCAGGCATTCCTTTTCTATGGTGTTAGAATCGAGCGCCATGCCGAACACTTTGCGCGTGAAGTCCCGCATAAACTTCCGGGCGTCAAAGCCGACAGCAATCTCAGAGTTCTTCGCCTGCCGTCTCTTCCTGAAGTCGGCGATGGTCATACCAGAAGTGAGATCTCCCTTCGTCTCAACGGAAACAAAGGAATCAACAAAGGTGAACCACGCAGGATTGAGGGCCGCCGCTGCGGCGATCGGATCATGCAGGAAGCAGCCGTCCAGTTTATCTTTTCGCCGGTGATAGCCAATATAAAAATGCAACGCCTTCCGGATAAGATCCGTCAGATTTCCATCCTTTGTTTCAGATGACTTGAAAAGCTGCTCCACGATTCCACGGGGCAAGAACAGCCGCTCAGTCAGATCCAGAGGGACGAATTTTACACTCACGCCATTTGCGAGGATGAAGTCTGCGGCCTCGGGATCCACAAAAATGTTGAACTCGGTAAATTCTGTCGTGTTTCCGTAGCCCGCGAAAACTCCCCCCATCTGAATAATGCCGCTTACCTTGCGCATGGCGTCGGCATCGATACCGACTGCATCTGCCAGGTTTGTCATCGGGCCAAGCGAGACTATCGTGAGCTTCTTACCGTACTTGTTTGCCGCGCTGACTATCCTTTGCGCCGCGTCTCTCGTTTCCCAATTCCCGACGTGGATGCCGCGCGAACGTCTGTAGCCTCCGACGCCGTCCTCTCCGTGGACCTCGGGTGCGATGACAAGCTTCCGGGCTCGCGGAACTTCCGCCCCGGAGAAGACCGGAGCTTCGAGCCCGAGCAGTTCTTTCAGGTACAATACGTTTTGCGTTACTTCGCGAACCGGCACATTTCCCGAGACTGTCGTGACCATTTCAAGCTGGGCTTCCGGCGACCTCGCGGCGTAGACGAGGGCAAGCGTGTCGTCCACGCCGGCATCGGTATCGATCAGAAGGTGCATCAGTCGAAAATGTCCGACACGGAGTATTGGGGGGAGTATTTCAGGACAACCTTGGCGAGGTCACTCGTGATCAGACTCCTGGGCCCATCCAGTGAATGCACTACCTGAACCCCCTTGTAGAATTTCCTGATCAGCTCCGCTGCCGGGAAGCCGGTCCAATTCTCATCCGCGGTGATGAAAAACCGGTCAAACATGTCGCCGCGGAATTCTATTGATTTGATGAAAGCCTGCGATACGTCGTGAACGTTTACCCAAGCCCAGAGGTTCTTGTACCAATTCGGATAATCGGCGATGAGTTTGCGATACATCTGGCGTTCCTTGTCTTCCGGGACCCAAATCCACGGGAAGCGAAGAGAGATCGTGTGCATCCCGTACGCCCGGGAGAAGCTCTTCAATATTTCTTCGGAACATACCTTGCTCAATCCGTAGGCATCCTGGGGCTCGAGCGGGTGTTGCTCGTCGATAGGGAAGTAGAGTGGATTATGCGGCTTCCTCGCGAACGCGAATCCAAGTGTCGACTCGCTCGATGCCAGGATCACTTTGGGTACACCTTTGGCCGCCGCGAACTGAAGAGTGTTAAAAGTGCCGAAAGTATTTACGTGAAAAACAGTTTCCTCAGGGTCGTTCAGCGGGTGAGGTATCCCGGCGAGATGGAGGACTGCATCGAATGTCTCTTCTATAACCTTGAATGTCTCGTTCCTGGTTACGTCTACCTTGTAGAACTTCACGTCGAAGTCCGGTTCGGTCTTGTCGGCGACGGCAACTTCATAGTCGGACGAAAGATCCCTGGCGACGTACCTTCCCACGAGACCGGACCCTCCGGTAATCAGTACCTTTTTCAAATGTTGAACCTGTCTCCTTTCTTGGGGGATATAATGTTTTTAAGTCCGTTCTGAGTTAGAGACTGAGTGAGCGCCTGCTGGCCCTCCGCTTCCCCATGCACCAGGAAGATATTACGGAGTCTGGTCTTGTCGAAGTTTCCCGCAAACTCCAGCAGGTCATCCTGGTCAGCGTGCGCGGAAAACGAGTGCATTTCCACGACCTCTGCCTTCAACGGATATTCATCACCCAGGATTCTGAGTGTCGGAAAATGGTTTGCAATTCTCCAGCCGAGAGTGTCGGGCGCCTGGTAACCTACAATCAGGATCGTGTTGTTCGGGTTACCGGCGTTATTGGCGAGGTGGTGAAGTATCCGGCCGCTTTCACACATACCCGAGGCGGAGATTATTACCATCGGCTCCTTCATATCGTTCAGCTTCTTAGAATCCTCGACCAGCCTGATATACTTAATATATTCAAACCCGAAGGGATCATCATGAGCAAGGACCATCTTGAAAATATCTTTGTTAAAACATTCGGGGTGAAGCCTGAAGACCTCCGTTGCGTTGACGGAAAGCGGGCTGTCGACAAAAACCGGAATCCTCGGAAGTGACTTGCTATCGAAAAGCCGGTGCAGGGTATAGGTTATTTCCTGCGTTCTTTCAACGCTGAACGCGGGTATTATCACCTTGCCTCCTCTCCTCACGGTCCTGAGGATGACTTCCTGCAACTTGGCCTGCATGCCTTGAATGGGGTCGTGGTGTCTGCCCCCATAGGTGCTCTCGGTAATGAGGGTGTCTGCCTCTTCGACCACCTCCGGGTTTCTTAGAATCGGCAGCCCTTTCCTGCCAAGGTCTCCGGTGAACAAAATTATCTTTTCCTCGCCGTCGTCGTTAATGCGGAGCTGTACCATCGCGCTCCCGAGTATGTGGCCCGCGTCAAGGAAGGTAAGCTTGATTCCATCGGCGATAGTCATTTCCCGGTGATAGGAGAGCGACACGAATAAGGGCATCACGGCGAGAGCATCTTCCGTGTTGTAAATCGGCTGCACCGTCGGCTCGCCACGCTTCAAGAGTTTCTTATTCAGGAATTCGGCATCTTGCTCCTGGATCTTTCCGCTGTCGACGAGCATTATTCCGGCAAGATCGCGCGTAGCCGGGGTGGCGAATATCGGTCCGGAGAATCCCTGTTTGACCAGGTTCGGGAGGTTACCGCTGTGGTCTATGTGCGCGTGAGAGAGGACCACGGCGTCGATCTGGGCGGGCTGAAAGAAGTTGAAGTTCTTGTTTATACTAATGCTTTCCGCCCGCTTCCCCTGATAGAATCCACATTCGAGGAGTATTCGTTTGCCGTTGGCCTCGAGCAGATGCATCGATCCGGTGACGGTCTGCGCGGCGCCTATAAATTGTATTTGCATTGGATGGTCCGATTAGATTTTAACGAATATATTCCACCGCTCCAAGTGATGCAAGATGAAGTGGCACGGAAATGAGATTGATTGTGAGGCGTTTTTTTGGTATTTTTTGGTCAAACAAACCATGGTATAAGATGACGCAACCCCTCAATGTCTTGTTTCTGTCCTCCGAAGTCTTCCCATTCGCGAAAACAGGGGGACTCGCCGACGTCGCAAGCGCACTTCCCCAGGCGATGAAAGAGATCGGAAATGACGTCCGGCTCGCCATTCCCCGATACGGTTTTGTGAACGAAAGGAAGTTCCGCATACACGAGATCATCAGATTGAAGGATATTGATATCCCGATCGGCAAAAAAATCGCCAAGCTCAACGTGAAATCATCCTTCCTAATCGGTGAACGGACGAAAGTCCAGATATATTTTATCGACAGCGCCGAATTTTTCGGAAGGCAGGGAATATACCAGGATCCGAAAACGAAACGCGACTATCCCGACAACGATGAACGGTACATCTTCTACTCGCGGGGCATATTCGAAATTCTGAAAAGACTCGGCTGGGCGCCTCACATTATCCACTGCAACGACTGGCAAAGCGGTCTCGTACCGGTTTATCTGAAAAAGATTTACAGCAAGGATCCATTCTTTAAGAACATTAAAACAGTCTTCACTATTCACAACGTTGCATACCAGGGTCTCTTCCCGAAAGAGACGTTCCAGAAAACGGGTCTCCCCGCGGATGTGTTCACGCCGGAAGGAGCGGAGTTCTACGGGAAATTCAGCTTCATGAAAGCTGGCATCGTTTA
>JAJYGB010000260.1 GCA_021785235.1 Bacteroidota bacterium | reverse complement strand
ATTATCGGGAAGAGCTCGATTGAGGGACGCGCGTATCTTTCCGATTACGGGAACTCCATAGGGCTCTGGGGAGGAAAGACGTTCTACTTCTTCGCGGAGTTCAACAGGCCGTTCAAATCGGCCGGAACTTGGCGCAACGATACGGCCACGAACGGGACGACGGAGATTTCGGGCGATCGCTCAGGCGCCTTCGTAAGTTATTCGACTACCGGGGGCGAACAAGTTGAACTGAGAGTCGGCCTTTCTGAGATGAGCACGGAGGACGCGCGCGCAATGGTCACGAAGGAAATTCCGGATTGGAATTTCGAGAGGGTGAAGGGTGAAGCCAGAGACTTGTGGAACAAGGCACTGGGCCTAATCAAAGTCGAGGGAGGAACTCAGGACCAACTCACGACATTCTATACGGCATTATACCGTACGATGGGGAGAAAGGGGAACGTATGGGATACCTACCGGTGCGCTTATCCACTTCAGACGATAATCGAGCCCGCAAGAACGGAAGAAGCGGTACGAAAATTTGTGAAAGACTACGAGAAGACGGGCTGGCTTCCGAGCTCGGGGGCCATGATCGGCAACCATTCGACCGCCGTCATAACCGATGCGTACATGAAAGGATTGAGAGACTTCAATGTCGCGGAAGCGTACGCCGGCATGAAGAAGAATGCCACGGAGGCGACGATGATTCCGTGGAGCGACGAAGGGCAGATAACCGAGTTGGAGAAGTGCTACTTCGAAAAGGGATACTACCCGGCGTTGCCGGTACGGTCGGATATGAAAGTGGACGATGAGTCTAAGTGGCTCGCCGATGTCGGGAGAATAATCTACTCGAAGATGCCGTACCAGATTACATGGCTCCCCGAAGTCGGAGTGAAGGAATGGGTGAAGGGAGTGAGCTCATGGCACAGGAGGCAATCTGTGTCGGTGACGCTGGAATCGGCCTACGACGATTGGTGCCTGGCTCAGATGGCAAAGGCGTTGGGCAAGACCGACGATTACGATGTGTTCCTGAAACGCGCTCACAATTACCGGAACCTTTTCGATCCATCGATCGGATTCATGGCGCCTAAGACGGCCGACGGGGAGTGGATCCGGCCGTTCGACCCGAAACTGTCGGGCGGATTCGCGGGCGAGGAATATTTCGCCGAATGTAATTCCTGGATATACACTTTCTCCGTGCAACAGGATGTGCAGGGTTTGATTAACCTCATGGGTGGAAGGGAGAAATTCAACAGGAAGCTCAATCGGCTGTTCGTTGAGCAGACCAGCCCGATGGATAAACCGGCGTTCCTCGGAGAATTCCCAGATATGTCTGGCCTTATCGGTATGTATTGTCAGGGCAATGAGCCGGCGTTTCACATACCTTATCTTTACGATTACTCCGGTGAGCCGTGGAAGACTCAGGCGCGGGTTCGCGAGATCATGCAGCTGTGGTACAACTCCGGCCCCTTCGGACTGCCCGGCGACGATGATGGTGGAGCCATGTCCTCGTGGTATGTGTTCAGCGCGATGGGGTTTTACCCAGTAACCCCAGGTCGCCCCGACTATGAAATCGGGAGCCCGCTATTTGGGAAGGTGACGATAAACGTGGGGAGAGGGAAGGCATTCACAATTGAAGCGAAGAATGTATCATGGCGGAACAAGTTCATCCAGTCGGCGGAGCTCGACGGCAAGCCGCTGACGAAACCGTGGTTGCGGCACGAGGACATTATAAAAGGCGGAAAGCTTGTATTTGTGATGGGGCCAATGCCCAACAAATCGTGGGGAAGTGCTGTCGCCGACGCCCCGCCATCCATCTCGCCCCCCGGTGGCAAGTGAAAAGAGCTCCCGATATCACGCGTCAGATTTCAATGCGGAGATTTACTTATTAGTCCATTCAGGAGAGATTATTTCTCGCGCAGAGGCGCAGAGCCCGCGAAGAAGAAAGATCCCGTCTTCGAGTCCCATATGCGCATTGCGAGAAATAGCCTGGCCACGGAACTCCTGAAGTGCTGATGTTGACGAGCGAAGCCAATATATTGCGGTGTCAATCCGAAGAGAGCGGGATTCCGCTGCTCACATACCGGACTGAACCACGTGAGCGCCGTGTAGCAGTTACCGCGCAATCCATTATATTTTAGCGCAGTAGATGATCGGAAGATAACATGAGAAGTCAAGTCAAAATGTCCTATATCACCTATACATCATATTCGTGTCATTCGTGATAGGGAATAGGAAGTTATTCGTGAGGTTAGTGTTCAAAGGTGTTTTGAAAATCGGGTTTGTCAATTCATTTATGAGATCGCCAAAGAAAGGGATGAGCAATGAGCGATGCGGAAATGTTCATGCGCGAAGTCGTTCGTTTCATATTGAGAGCCGTCGGCGGACGGACCATGCGCAAGGCGCCGGTGAACAGGCCGCGATTCCCCCGCGCGATCGTGAGCGCTCTGCTCCTGACAATATTACTTTTTAGCCTCGGGTTTCAGCCCGCCGCGTTCGGACAGATGAAAGAAGTGTTGGAGCTTTCAGGAAACACGAGCGGGTGGTTCGAAGGCTTCCAAAAAAATCTCGGAGGAAATCAGTTCCCGTATTCGACTTTCCGAAGCGATGTTACGAATGGATTGCTTACCCGCTGCACCGACGGAAAGATGACGATCGAGTGGGAAACGGCACCGCTCCCAGCCGATTGGAAACAGAAGGAAGCGGGTTTTGTATGGATTGCTGCGGTCAACCTGACCACGCAGCCGGGAGTGTTTGATCTCTCCGTAAATGGAGTGAAGCGGTTTGAGATAACGGCATCGCAGCAGAAGAATTGGGAATTGACAACCGGTGACGGCGGCAAGCTCGCGTTCACCATGGTCCAGACCGACCAGTATGGCGATGCTCATGGCTATATGACTCTGCTGGCGTCGACGGCGTGGCTGCACAAAGGAACAGGCCAGATCATAAGCATTACCGGCCGCGCTGAAAGTCAGAACACCTGGATAATCGTTTTCCAGGCCGACGACGCCCTCTCCTATCTCCACAACTCAGTCGCAAACGATGCGTGGATGGAGATCGACTTCGAGAAGGTTGGCGACATGATGTCCGCCGCCATCAAGGCGCCCGCCACGCTGGCCGGAGAGACAGTTCAGTATGCCACCGGGAGCGAAAGCAAAAAGGTCCTCCTCATGGAAAGAAACCACCAGGCTGTCGGAGAGTTTACCCTCCCGCTAAAGGCCTTGAATGAACCGTTTAATTTAAAGGACTCTCACGGAGAGGTGTTTGTGATTAAATCGCTCGGCGAGGAGGGGAGATCGACCTGCCTTCTGCAGAACGCCATCCTCGTGAACGATTGCAAACACGACGGGAGCAGGACCACCATTACCGCTCAGCGCAGCTACATCCCCAAACTCGTCTCCGACCTGGTTCAACTATCCGGCTCGAATCTGGGTCACGGGAAAATATATCTCATGAATTCAAGCCATCAGGATATTGCCTGGATGGATTCACCGCAGAAGTGCGTCATCGATCGCGACACGATGCTTATTACGCCTCTCGTTGAAAAAGCACAGAAGGATGCGAGCTACCGTTTCGACCTGGAGGAGTCACTCATGCTTCACGAGTACATCGCGCGCCATCCAGATAAGAAGGGAATCATAAAGGAACTGCTCTCCGACGGCCGCATTTCCTGCGGCGCCAATTTCAACCAACCGTACGAAGAGATGTATTCGGGTGAAGCCCTTGCGCGTGAGATGTACTTCGGCGCGAAATGGCTGAAGGACGAGTTCGGCTATGACGCGAACGTGTACTGGAGCGAGGACGTGCCGGGGAGGACGCCCCAGATGATGCAGATACTGAGCAGGGCCGGAGTAAAATATATGATGATCAGCCGGATGGAAAAGGGGCTATACAGGTGGTACAGTCCGGACGGCTCTTATGTGACAATGTTTTCGCCCGGTCATTACGCCGACGCGTTCACTCCTCTTCAAAAGGGTTTCTATGATGCCTCCGGTTATCTGGCGGATAATTCGCTTTACTTCAGGAAATTTTATCCTTCGAATAGCGATTCACCGGCTCTACCTGTCCTGTCCGATTGGGACATGAGCCCGGCGAAAGATTACAGCCGGCTCATAAGCGAATGGGACAACATCGGCGAGCGGCAGCTCGCGAACGGGAATTTGGTCCAGGTTAACCTGCCGAAAATCAGGATTGCGACCGCGCAAGAGTTCTTCCACGCGATGCTTGCCGAGAAGCCTGAGTTGAAGATCATTTCGGGCGAACGCCCCGACGTTTGGGTTTACATTCACGGCCCATCCCACGAGAAGGCATTGAAGGCGAGCCGGGAAGGAGACATCCTCCTCACGCAGGCCGAGAAATTCGCGACGGCCAACGCACTGGTCGACGGTTCGTTCAGGAATTACCCGGAAGCCAGGCTCAGGAAAGCCTGGGAAGCGAAAATATATCCCGACCACGGATGGGGCGGCAAACACGGCGACATTACCGACCTTACATTCCGACGGAAATTTGATTTTGCCAGAGCCGAGGGGAAGAAAATACTCGACGAAAACCTTGATGAGCTGGCATCTAAGGTCCGCACCGATCCGAAAGAAGGGCGGCCGCTCGTGGTTTTCAACAGCATGAATATTGAAAGGACCGATCCTGTCTCGGTCGATGTCAGGTTCGACAAGACTCAGGCCGCCGACGTGAGAGTGTTCGATGCCAAAGGAACGGAGGTCGAGACGCAGCTGAGCGACCGTGTAAATTATCCCGACGGCTCCATCATGACAGCCAAAATACATTTCATCGCTCCGAATGTCCCGCCGATAGGATACAAGACATTCTACCTTCAATCGAGTAAAACGTCCACCCCCGATAAAACTGTCCCGTTTACCGGCGAGGCGGAGAACAAGTTCTACAGATTGGAATTCACGAACGGCGGTCTGGCTTCCATCTATGACAAGGAACTGCACGCGGAATTAATCGATCCCAGGAAATTCGCGGCCGGGGAAGTCTTCACGATGCGTTCAATTGGGAACGGCGCGGGTGAATTCGCCGATATCCAGCAGCCAGACACCACGGGCTTCGACCGTACCGGGAACTACAAGACGCATTGGGAAATCGTGGAAAGCGGCCCTGTCTACACTACCTACGAGTATCGCCAGCCGATACGCTATGCCGTGGTGCAGGAACGCATCAGAGTCTACAACCAGATAAAGCGAATCGATTTCGACACGGACCTGCTGAACTGGCAGGGCGTGCTCTACCGGGAATTCAGGATGGCGCTTCCTCTGGCAATGACACACGCGCAGGTTGCTTATGAGGTTCCTTTCGGCGCGGTCGAGGTGGGGAAAGGAGAATTGAACGGAGCCGCGGGCGAAAGGTACATAACCCCGTGCAAAGACGTTCATCCACGAGGGATTCAGAACTGGATAAGCTCAAGCGACAGCAGCGTCGGCGTGACCATGAGTTCATCCGTCGCGGCGGCCGACTGGATCGACCCGACGGATAGTTCGATTCGCTATCCTATTCTTCAACCCATCCTTCTCGCGTCGAGGAAAAGTTGTCACCCTCTTGGGAACGATTACCTGCAGACGGGGAACCATTCGTACAGGTTCTCCGTCACATCATACAAGCCCGGCTGGCTCAACGGCGCGAGCTTTGGACGCGGAGCGAACGAGCCGCTGATAGGAGTCTGGGCGGACCAGCGCTATGCCGACGCTTCTCTTCCCGAATCGATGAGCTTCTTCCATACAGACAGCCCCTATGTCATGGTCTCGACCGTGAAAAAAGCGGAAGACCGCAATGCCGTGGTAGTGCGACTGGTGGATTTGGAAGGTAAAGACAGAGTCGTCAACTTCAAAAGCTTCAAGCCTATACATGAAGCAAGACAGACAAACCTGATCGAGACTGAGGAAGGGCCTCTTCCCGTGACAAGTAGAAGTGTCGAAGTTAAGCTTGGCCACAACGAAATAGACACGTTTGAATTTAAGTGAAACGAACGCGGGGCAAATAGCATGCATAGATGAGTCGTCCACGACTCTACGATAGTGGGTGTACGACGAGGTTGGGTCCGTCCGATGATGAGGACGGACGAAATCCCGGATTTGCATGACAATTCCCAACATGAAGTCTCAGAGCCTACGGACACCGGGATCCATTCTCCGCCCTCGACATTGTATATGGTCGGATGCCTTCGCGAAAACCGACGGTTTGAAATAGCGAGAGACACGCAAGCGCTAGCTTCGACACCGCATTGCTGCTATCCCACGCCGCGGCAATTGCGGTGAAAACTTCCCGGTCAGATTTGTGAAATGGATTGACATTTTGAGCGACTGCTTGTAGATTCGCATGTCAGGTGCAAAGCTGTTCAACCAATAAAGTTACGAAACTATCGCTCACGGTAGGCTCGGGGGAGTAACCTGCTGCATGCCGTGGAATCACGTTTCCACTAGGAGGCTGAGATGATCGATTTAACACATATCCATCCGATGTTGGTTCACTTCCCGATCGCGCTTCTCATACTGGGTTTCCTCGCGGAGGTCGCCAGGCTGGTTTTCAAGAGAAAATTTTTCACAGACGCGGCCTTTCTGCTTCTCGTCACTGGTGCGCTTGGAGCCGTGGCGGCAGTTCTTTCGGGGTCGTACGCGGCCGACGGACTGGAGGAGGCTGGTACTCTGAAGCAGGCGGTGGAGACTCACGAAGGAGCGGCTGAGCTGGCGATGTGGCTGGGGCTTGTCGCGGCGGCATTCAGGACGGCATTGTTCTTTGCCAGAAAGTATACCGGCTCGTTCCGGTATGTTGCGCTATTCCTTTTCCTTGTCGCGGTGCTCGCGGTGGCGAGGGCCGGTTATTACGGAGGCGAGCTGGTCTTCAAGCACGCTGCCGGCGTCACGTTCCAGATCGGGTGATCGAAAGCTATAACGAACCGGCAGGCTGCGATCGAAGCGTTTGCCGGCGTTCCAATAAACTGAGTCAAACAAAAGCCAGAGAGGATCCCATGAGAAAGCATTTGTTCACAGCGGTAATATTCATGACGGCCATTGCGTTGCTCCCGGCATGGTCGACGGCGAGGGGAGACAAGCAGAAGGTGGTGGACGACCTGAAGGCGGCCTTCACCGGCGAGACCACGGCCAGTGCCAAGTACGCCTTGTATGCCGCGAAGGCGAAGACCGAGGGGCTGCAGAAGATCGCCTTGCTGTTCGAAGCGGCTTCGAAGGCTGAAAATATACACGCGAGCAATCACAAGGCGGCGCTCGAACAGCTCGGAGAAAACGCCCCGACAGTGAAGCCGAAATACGAAGTGAAGACGACCAGGGAAAATCTCAAAGACGCCATCGCCGGTGAAACGTACGAATCGGCGACGATGTATCCCGACTTCATCAAGGACGGGAACGCGGGGCAAATAACGATAGCGCTGATCTCGTTCAACTACGCTTACAAGACGGAGCTCAAACACAAGGCGCTTTATGAGGCCGCGCTTGCCGCGCTCGAATCGAACAAAGTTGAGACGATGGCATCGAAATACCAGGTCTGCACCACATGCGGGAACACGTATGAGAACGACGGGCCGGCCCGTTGCGGTATCTGCATGACGAGCAAGGACAGGTTCATAACCGTCGAATAGAAAATCGGATTCGGAAATTCATTGGGGAGGGCGGGTTGCGGAATCCGCCCTCTTTTTTTGCTCCTAAGCCTTGGAAGATATCATCCGCGGATTTCACGAATCCGGTTACGGCGGATCTTGCGATTTAGGGGTCCTCGAATTCATTCGCGGGCCATTGGCGTGGCCCCGCGCGCGGGGACAACCCTTTACCTAAGGTTATCTTGAAGAGACCGCTTCGGTCGACGAAGAACCCACTCAAAGGGGACTTGCGATCGGGGGATTCAGCGGGGTGAATACTTACGGCGGCACGTGAATATGGTGGAACAGTTTGATTCTACCGGGCACTCCGTCTATATTCTCGGAGGGAGGTAATTGTATGAAACTCAAAATTGTCGAAAGATTGTTTGCAGTATTGCTTTTGATAGTGTGGATACTTCTGCTGGTGCGGGCTCATGCTCTGAGACCCATCGCGTTTTATCAAATGCAGCCAATCTTGTACGTGGGTGACGTGGCAGTATTAGTACTTGTGATTATGTCGCTTACGACGAAACGTCCTCTGCTCAGTGAAAAGAGTCAGGCCGAAAAGGAAGTTCCTGAGCCGAAGATCGAAGAATGAGGCGCTGCGGCCGTCCTTGCCTCAACCGGTGAAGTCTTCCGAAAGCCCGGGGAAGACAATCTAAACGCTGCCGCACCCCGCGGCATGCCGCAACATTTGTATTTGTGTTCTTGGAGCGGCAAGAGCTCGCGAAGAGCTAAACGGATTATTCCCACAATTTTCATGGGAGCAAAGAGGGGTCGGATTTATCTTTGCGTCCCTTGCGGTTAACTGAAAGCCGGGGGAATTTTCAGCTCAATTAAACTTATACACTGCCGGACTTCCGGTTGCCAATGGGCGACCGATAAGCTAACTTGGTATGGGGTCATAATACGGGCGCGGGTCGGAATAAAACAGATCGGTAAGGACGTCCATCATGAAAACGAAATTATTACTTCTCTCAATTGCGATTCTTCTTATAGCCTTCCTGGTGGCCTTCTCCAGCTTCGTTGCATATTACGGCGACTGGCTCTGGTTTCAGGGTCTGGGTTTCGGGGCAGTCTTTACCACGATCCTGTCGGCAAAGATCGTGTTGTTTCTTGTCTTCTTCCTCGTATTTGGGATTTTTGCCGGGTTGAACATTGCCGGTGCAAGGAAACGCGGAAGTTATTCGCGCACATTGAAAGTGCCGTCCGGCGAACGACCCCTCAGAATCACCGATATCGCTTTCAGCGACAGATTCGCCAGGTATTCATGGGCGGCGATTATCCTGTTCTTTTCATTCACCATGGCTTCACAGGCATCCGGCGCATGGGGAACATTTTTGAAGTTCCTTCATGCCTCCCACTTCGGGATCGTCGATCCGGTTTTTTCAAAGGACGCAGGCTTCTATGTTTTCCGACTGCCGCTCTATGATTTCTTGCAGGGATGGTATTTGTATTCGGTAGTCATCGTCTCCATAGGAGTTTTGATTTCCTATTTTATGGATCAAGCAATCGGTGTCCGGGGAAACCGCTTTTATGCCAACCAGAAAGCCCGGGGTCATCTTGCTCTCCTGGGTGGGTTAATCTTTCTGGGGATCGCCATGATCTTCAGGCTTAACCTTTACAGTCTGATGTATTCCAGTTCGGGTGTGGCATACGGCGCCTCGTACGCGGATGTCCATGCACAGATTCCTGCCTACTGGGCCGTAATGAGCACAGCCCTGATGGTGGCGGCTCTTTTCTTCCTGGTGCCTTTCCTCAACAAATGGAAATACCTTCTCTATTCCATCGGGCTATTCTTCGCCGTTCTCGTAGGTTTTTCCTGGATATATCCCGGCCTGATCGAACAATATGAGGTGAAGCCCAGCGAGCTGACAAAGGAGACGCCTTATATTCTCAATAACATCAAGTTCACCCGACTGGGGTTCGGGTTGAACAAGGTTGAAGAAAAGCCTTTCTCGGTCGGGGAGCCCATGACCTATGACGAAATGAAGGCGAATGACTCCACAATCCACAACATCAGGCTCTGGGATGCCCGGCCGTTGCTCGAGACTTACAGACAATTGCAGGAAATCCGTCTTTATTACAATTTCAAAAATGTGGATGTGGACCGGTATAATTTGAATGGGAAGTATACGGAGGTTGCCCTTGCTGCCAGAGAATTACCTGCCTCGCAGCTTCCTGCCCGTGCAAGAACCTGGCTTAACATCCACCTGAAATACACGCACGGTTACGGCTTGGTCATGAGCCCGGTAAACGAGATTACGGAAGACGGCATGCCCAATCTCATCGTGCAAAACATCCCTCCCAGCTCGGGCGTCTTATCCATTACCCGGCCGGAAATCTACTATGGCGAGCAAACCAACAATTATGTCCTTGTAAACACCAAGACAAAAGAGTTCGATTACCCGAGCGGCAACCAGGATGTGTACACATCGTATCGGGGAAAGGGCGGCGTCCTGCTTTCCAGTTTTTTCCGAAGGCTGGTCTACGCATGGAAGTTCTCGGACATAAACATCCTGCTGACCGACTACCTGACAAGCGAGAGCCGCATCATGTTCCATAGAATCATCACCGACCGTGATGAAACGATCGCACCATTTCTTCGATATGATTCCGATCCGTACCTGGTAGTGGGTCAGGACGGCAAACTGTACTGGATTCATGACGCATATACCACGTCGGGGATGTTTCCCTACTCGCAGCCTTTTTACGATGCACAAAACAACACGCAATTCAATTACATTCGGAATTCCGTAAAGGTCGTTGTCGACGCATATAACGGAGACGTTTCCTATTATGTCAGCGACCCTTCAGATCCGCTGGTCCGGACATACGAGAAGATTTTTCCCACCCTGTTCAAGCCCATCGGTGAGATGCCTGAATTTCTGAGAGGGCATATACGTTACCCCATGGATCTGTTCAAGATCCAGGCGGAAATGTTCAGGACATTCCACATGACAAACCCGCAGGTTTTCTATAACCAGGAAGATTTGTGGAGTCTGCCGACTGAGGTTTACAACCAGCATGAGCAGCAGATGCTCCCTTATTACATCATCATGAAGTTGCCGGGTACCAAATCGGAGGAGTTCATTCTGATGGTCCCCTTCACGCCGTCGAACAAGAACAATATGGTTGCTTGGCTGTGCGCGCGGTGTGACGGGGATAATTACGGGCAATTGCTGGAATACAGTCTCTCGAAGGAGAAGTTGATTTACGGCCCGTTGCAAATTGACGCCCGGATAAACCAGAAACCCGATATCTCTTCCGAGTTGACTCTCTGGGGACAAATGGGGTCGAGCGTGATTCGAGTGAAC